>WGCT01000514.1 GCA_015493625.1 Draconibacterium sp.
CGGAAAATTATTCGGGAAAAAGAGTCGCAAATAAAGAAAAGCAGTTAAACGACCTCAAAAGAATTGTTGAACTTTTACCTCCCGATAATACAAAAAGCGGACACGTCTCATTTTTTAGATACTACGTTTACCGACTGGCTAAAAAGAAAGTTGAAGAGTTGAAAAATGGAAAACTTCCGGTAGTTATATATCTGCACGAATACGATTTTAATCAGGGATTTTCGTCGATGGCATTCGATCACGAAATACAATCTTTTTTCGAGAAGATGGTTGAACAGGAATTTGCTGTTTTTGCTTACGATAGGATTGGGTTTGGGAACAGAAACGAAGAGGGAACTCGCTTTTATGAGTGTTATCCGCACTGGTCGAAAATGGGAAAATCGGTGGCAGATCTTAAAGGAGCGGTCGATGCGTTGACTCATTACGATTTAATCGACAGCTCGAAAATATTTGTTGTGGGATATTCTTGCTGAGCAACGGTTGCTCTGTTTGGAGCTGCAACCGACAAGCGAATTGCAGGCGTAGTAAGTGTTGCCGGATTTACTCCGTTACGGAAAGCCACAATCGACAAAGGAATGGAAGGGGTAAAAATGTACTCGCACCTGAACAGCGGACAATTACCACGTTTGGGATTTTTTGTGGGGAACGAAGCAAAAATTCCTACCGACTTTAACGAAGTGCTGGCTTGTATTGCTCCCCGACCACTTTTAGTAATTGCTCCGAAAATGGATAAGGACGCCAGTAGCCCCGATATTCAGAACTGTGTAAAACAGGTGAAAAAGGTGTACCAACTTTACAATAAACAAAATAATATTGAGATGTTTTTGTCCAACGACTACAATCGTTTCTCGTATCCGATGCGCGATAAAATATACGAGTGGGCCGCTGAACAATTAAATAAATAGTTTTGTAATCATTATCTCGTGTTGTGAAAAACTGGTTTTTGTCAGGAAATAAGATAACCTAAATCGATACTGATTGGTTGTGTTATTCCAAATGTAAATGAAATTTTTTTATATTTGAATTATGTAAGACAGTTTCAACTCATTAAGCTTTTCGTTCCAATGTACATTGTGATTCTATGAAAAGCGGTGTGGCTTGAGCAAATAAAAGTTATTTTAATGAAGTACGAAAAGTGGTCGTTAGGTTACTACATACTTAAGCAATATGTTCGGTTTGTCGACTGGATAATGCACAATAGAACCATATTAATCGGGTTAAAAAATATTCCCAAAAACAAACCTTTGCTTTTCACTCCCAACCATCAGAATGCACTTAGCGATTCGATGGCAATTTTATTACACACAAAATATCAACCTGTATGGTTGGCCCGGGCCGATATTTTTAAGAATAAAACTGCCGCGGCAATTCTGGCATTCCTAAAAATATTGCCGGTTTACCGTATGCGCGATGGAAAAGAAGAGCTCGCAAAAAATAGCGATACATTTTCACATAGTATTAAGGTACTGAAAAATAAAAAGGTTCTTGCACTTTTCCCCGAGGCAACACATACCGGGAAACGACAAATGATTTCGCATAAAAAAGCTGCACCCCGCATTGCATTTATGGCTGAGGAGCAAACCGGAGGAAACCTCGACATTCAGATTATTCCCATTGGAATCTATTACAGCGACTATTGGAAATTTAACAGCAATCTTATTGTAAAATTTGGTAATCCAATAGCTGTAAACGACTACCTCGAAGAGTATAATGACAATCAGAGTGCGGCAACTTTGTCGTTACGAAACAGGATTCACGAAGAGGTGCAACCTTTGGTTTTCAACATTCAAAGTAAAAAGCACTATTTCGATTTTGAGGAGATTGTAAAGGTTTACGGCAAACACTTTTTAGCACGTCAGAATAAAAAATATTCTATTGTTAAGCTTTTTTATTCGAACCGGAAACTGGCCGAATTACTCGATAATTTGGAAGCTGAAAATGCAGAGGCAGTTGCACCGCTGATTGAGAAAGTAAAACGATATATTACGTTGGTGAAAAAGCTGAAACTGAGAAGTTGGCTGGTGGAGAATCATAAAAACAATGTACTCCGGATAGTCTTAAACATCGTAATTTTGATAATTGGATTGCCGGTTTTTGTTTATGGTTTTTTATTTAATGCCATCCCGTTTTTTGCCATCGACACGCTAAACCGGAAAAAAATAAAAGACAGGGCATTTTGGAGTTCTTTTGCGTTGGCCCTAGGAATAATTGTTTTTCCTATTGTTTATCTGCTCGAGTTGCTTGCGGTTTCGTCGTTGTTGCCTGGTGTGTGGCCGAAACTTGCATTTTTGGTAAGTTTACCGTTTGCCGGAAAGCTTGCATTTAAATGGTACATTCTATTTCGAAAAACAGTCGGGCGTTTTCGAATTTTATCTCTAAAGCTGTTTAAAAAGAGTGTGTACGAAAAGTTAATTTCAAATCAAAAAATGGTTTTTAACGAGCTGGACACGCACCTCCCCGTTTAAGGTTACCGTCTTTTCTTCCTTTTCTGACGGGCTTTAGTACGGGCAAATTTATCTTCGAACGAACGTTTCGATGAAAATTTATTTTTCTTTTTATGAAATGCTCCTTTATAAGTGGGGTCATCTATTTTTTTCTGACGGTCAATTTCGCGAAGTTGTTGCTGGCTCTCTTTAAATTCGGTTTCTAAAACTTCAACTCCTTTGGGTAAATCCAACAATTCAATCTCCATCCGAATCAGTTTTTCAATTTTTTGCCAGTGCCACTCGTCCGACGGGTCGACCAGTGTAATTGCATCGCCTCTGTTTCCTGCCCGCGCTGTTCTTCCAATTCGGTGAATGTAGTCTTCGTAATCGTTCGGAATATCGAAATTAATGACGTGGCTCACTTTGCTTACATCCATTCCGCGTGCCGAAACGTCGGTGGTAATCAACACCCGTACATCGCCACTTTTAAATGCCTGAATGGAATTAATACGTGCGTTTTGCCCTTTGTTCGAATGGAGAATTCGTATCTCGCCCTCTGTTTTTCGTTGAACGACTTTAAAAACTCCTTCGGCGTGTTCTTTGGTTTTTACAAAAATTACAACTCTGTAAAACTTCTCTTCGTCTTTTAGCAGATTTTCAATTAAGTTTAGTTTGGTCCGGTAATTTGGTACGCGGTATGCAATTTGTGTAACCCGCTCAACCGGTGTTGCCGAAGGAGCAACTTCCAGTTTTTCGTAATAATCCAAAAACTCTTCCGATAATTTCTCAATGTTTTCTGAAAAGGTTGCCGAGAATAGAAGATTCTGGCGTTTCGATGGGATAATTTCCTGTATCTGTTTTAATTGCGGTAAAAATCCGAGGTCTAACATCCGATCGGCTTCGTCGATAACAAGGTATTTTACTTTTTTAAGTTTTAGGACACCGGCTTGGTATAAATCCCACATTCTACCCGGAGTAGCTACTAAAATATCGATTCCGGGTTCCAGTAATGCGGCGTGTTTTGTCCAGCCAATGCCACCAAAAACAGCAGCGTGCCGCAGCTCCGAAAAAGCGGTAAATTCAGCAATATCTTCGCCAACCTGAATGGCTAATTCGCGCGTCGGAACAATAATTACCACACGTGGGTCAACTCCTTCGGGTTTCCGTAGTTTTGTTAAAAGAGGCAAAAGGTAGGCGGCAGTTTTTCCGGTTCCGGTTTGTGCTACACCAACAATATTTACCCCCGAATTAATTTTTGGTATGGCCTGTTGCTGGATGGGTGTTGGCTCAACAAACCCAATTTCATTTAACGCTTTTAATATTGATTTGGCTATTTTTAACTCCTCGAATGTTCGTTTCATTGTGCAAAAATAACAAAATCAATTTATTACCTCAGTTTATAAATTTGCCCGGGCAAAACAGCAACAACATTTTTAAATTCCAGATTTAGCAATATGGTTGAAATACGACTTGATGTTAGCTCCATTTCTGCCGAAATCTGGTCGATAAAAAGCTCTCCCTCTTTTTGTAAAAGGTCAACTATTTTTTGTTCTTGTTTGTTTAATTCAACAAACAAACTCGATTGTATATTTTTCTCTTTCTCACTGTTTTCCCAGTTCATAAAATACTCCAAATCATCAATCCCTTCCAGTAATGCAGCACCGCTGTTTTTTATAAGTTGGTTGCACCCTTTCGAATAAATGTCGCCGGTACGCCCCGGGAAGGCAAATACATCGCGGTTGTACGACGCGGCAATGTCGGCAGTAACCAAAGCTCCACCTTTTTTCGCCGACTCAACCACGATTGTTGCATCGGCAAGCCCGGCAATTATCCGGTTGCGACGTAAAAAATTGGTAGGCTCTATTTTTGTTTTGCTTGTAAAATCGGTAACCAAACCACCGTTTGCAGTCATTTTTTTTGCCGTTTCGCGGTGCAACCCCGGATATAAATTATCGAGTCCGTGGCCAACCACGCCAACCGTTGGAATGTTATATTTTAGTGCCGATTTATGTGCCTGAATATCTATCCCATAAGCAAGTCCGCTAACTACGAGTATTTTATAATTACGTTCTGCAAATTTTTGTATCAGCGTATCGCAAACCTGTTTCCCGTAATCGGTAGCATTGCGTGTGCCCACAATACTTACTACCCGCTGCTCGTTCAGGTTCATCGTTCCTTTCGAATAGATTAATATGGGAGCATCTCCACAGCTTTTTAAACGCCTCGGATAATTTTTATCGGTATAAAAATAGGTTGCGATATGATGTTTTTTTATGAACTCGACTTCCGTTTCAGCCCTCCCGAGAACATTGGCATTTTTAATTCGCCGGGCATTAACTTCTCCAATTCCCGGGATTTTTTTTAGCGATTTTAACGGCTCCGAAAAAATACCTTCCACGCTTCCGGTGTAGGCAATTAAATTGCGTGCCAGAACGCCCCCAATTCCGGGAATTAACGAAAGTGCTATTTTATATTTTATATGGCTATCCATTTTGCTGTTTGGGAAATTGTTTAACGGTATAAAATGTCGTGTAGTGCTTCGCGCATTTTAATCCGGTCGTTAAAAGAAACTGCCGCCAGACTTACCGACTCGTATTCGGCAATGCCGCGTTGAGTTTGAACAATAAACGATACATCGGAAAGTTTCCCAAAAACCGAATTCTCAAAATTTACTTTCCGCAACAAGTTTTGAGGAAATTCAATGGAGTGGTAGTTTGCTTTTCCAAAACCGATGGCTTTGTAATAACGCAGAACCACACTGTTGTTGTTGGTGTTAAACTCGATAAACTGATAATCGGCAACATGAAAAAAGAGATACCAAAGCGAAAAAACACCTACGGTAATAAGGGCCGAAAGTGTGTAATCGAGCAAGAAAAGAATCAGTGCAGCGAGGGCGATAAAAATGCTCACAATAAAGAAAATACGTTTATATTTTATGGCTTGTTTTTTATTGTTTATATACATTTTGCGTTATTAAATTTCAAAGAAACAGATACGTTATCGGGTTTCAAATTTTCAAAATCAAATTTATTGTAACTTTATCGCAATTTAACAGCAACTTATGGGAAATTCAAAAATATCATCAAAAATAATTTACAGTCGTTCTGTTGAAAAGGAACTGAAATTGTGGGTGGAGAAGTATCCGGCAGGAAAAGTATTTTTAGCAACCGAAGAAACCGTTGATAAAATCTGGGTATCTGAATTCGACGATTTCTTAAAGTCGAATGGAATAAAAAAAGTGGTCATTCCGGCTGGCGAGAATAATAAAAAAATTGAATCGGTAGCAAAAATCTGGAAGTTTTTATCGGAAAACGGTGGCGACCGTAAATCGCTTTTAATAAATATCGGTGGCGGAATGTTAACCGATTTGGCCGGGTTTGCAGCAACTACATTTAAACGTGGAATCGATTTTTTGAATGTTCCAACCACGCTGCTCTCGCAGGTTGATGCATCGGTTGGCGGAAAAACAGGAATTAATTTTAACGGGCTAAAAAACGAAGTGGGAACTTTTAAGGAGCCGGTTGCAGTAATTATAAACACCAATTTCCTGGAAACAATCGACCAACAAAATTTTATTTCGGGGTTTGGCGAAATGATTAAACACGGGTTAATTTACAACTCCGAACATCTGAATGAATTAAAAGCATTCGACTTTGAAAACATTGATTACAATGCACTTGAGACAATTATCCGGCATTCGGTAAATGTAAAAGCGTACTTTGTTGCCAACGATCCTACGGAGCAGAACATTAGAAAAGCATTGAATTTTGGGCACACTGCCGGGCACGCTTTCGAGAGTTTGGCCATGCAACAAAACCGCCCTATTTTACACGGTTATGCAGTGGCTTTCGGAATGATTGTAGAACTTTTCCTCTCTTCAAAAAAATGTAATTTTGCTGTTAAAGAGCTAAAAAGTATTACTGAATGGCTCGTAAATATTTATGGAAAATTTGTAATAACCAAGAGTGACTACAATCAACTTTTTGAGTTGATGACACACGATAAAAAGAATGAATTGGGCAGAATAAACTTTACGTTACTTCCTAAAATTGGGGAGATTGAGATTAACAGGGATTGCAATAAAGAGCTAATTTTTGAGGCTTTTGATTTTTATCGTGAATTATAAAACGAACTACGGATAGAACCCGGGAAGATTCAGCAACTTATGAAATACCAAATTACAGCAAACAATAAAAATATTACCGGAACGATTAATTTGCCGGCATCGAAAAGCATCAGCAACCGTGCTTTAATTATTAATGCACTGAGTTACAGTCCTTACCCACTTCGGAATTTGTCGGACAGCGACGACTCGAAAGTATTGGAAGCTGCACTGTTTTCGAACAGTAATAAATTCGATATTGGGCACGCCGGAACTGCCATGCGTTTTTTAACGGCATTTTTGGCAAAAATTGTGGGCGAATGGGAAATTACCGGGTCGGAACGAATGCAACAACGTCCCATCTCAATTCTGGTTGATGCACTAAATTCGCTTGGTGCACAAATTACCTACAAAGGAGTTGAAGGGTTTCCTCCGCTAAAAATTATGGGTTCTAATCTCACCGGAAAAACACTGGAGTTAGACGGAACCATTTCGAGCCAGTACATCTCGGCACTGCTTTTAATAGCTCCTACAATTACAAACGGATTGACATTAAAACTGAAGGGCAAAATTACTTCGCGCTCGTACATAAAACTTACGTTGGAATTGATGGCAAAATTTGGAATTCAATACCGGTGGGAGGGAGACGAAATTACCGTTGGTGAACAACACTATTTTCCAATCGATTTTACCGTAGAAGCCGACTGGTCGGGAGCTTCGTACTGGTACCAGATTTTAGCTCTTGCCGGAGCGGGTGAGATTTTATTGGAGAACCTTCAACTGAATAGTTTGCAGGGCGATGCAAATATTGCCGGTTGGTTCGAAGAGTTCGGGATTCAATCGACACAAAAAAAAGAGGGGGTTTTACTTGCAAAAAAAGGAGATACCAGCCCCAAAAAAGTTGTAATCGATTTTATAGAAAATCCTGATATTGCACAAACAATGGCCTGTTTGTGTGTCGCTAAAACTATTCCATTTCATTTCACAGGGTTAAAAACACTAAAAATAAAAGAGACCGACCGCATTGCTGCGCTTCAAAGCGAACTGGCAAAATTTGGAGCAACCCTCACCGAGCCGAAACACGGAGAGCTGGCGTGGGACGGCAAAATTAATTCAGCACTAAAAGAGGAAAATCCGGTTATTAAAACCTATCACGACCACCGGATGGCACTGGCTTTTGCCCCGATGGCTCTGGCAGGTATTTCGTTACAAATTGAAGACCCGGAGGTGGTAACAAAGTCGTACCCCAATTTTTGGCGAGATATAAAAGGTGTTGGATTTAAAGTTTCAGAAAAGAAATAATAGTTTTCGTTTTAATTTTAATTTTGAAAGCTGTAAATTACTC
Source organism: Draconibacterium sp. (assembly GCA_015493625.1). Taxonomy (GTDB): domain Bacteria; phylum Bacteroidota; class Bacteroidia; order Bacteroidales; family Prolixibacteraceae; genus Draconibacterium. The sequence continues at coordinate 7,874 of WGCT01000514.1, forward strand.
ACAGGTTAAAAAACAGAAATAATGAAACGAGCATGACAAATAATTGTCACACAGGAAAATCATTATAGAGCGAGTTACATCGAATACCTTTGAAAATAAAAATTATAATGAGATGAAGCCATCATGGCAAGTAATATTTGGCACACAGGCGGATGATTATTCAGGTAGATGCAAATAATGTAACTTTGCTGTAAAAAAGATATGACTAAAAAGAATCAATACATAGAATATGAGCAAGTAATAGAACGAGGATGTGGTATTGACATTCATAAAATGGTACTTGTAGCCACTATCCGAGGAATCGGGCTTAAGGAAGAGACCCGGACATTTAGCGGATTTACGGAATCAATAGAAGAA
>WGCT01000515.1 GCA_015493625.1 Draconibacterium sp.
AACATTTGCCCGAGTTTAACCTGATAAACATGAACGGCCGTGTGTACGACCCAATATTGGGGCGTTTCCTCTCGCCCGACAACTATGTGCAAAGCCCTGACTTCACGCAGAGTTTTAACAGGTATAGCTATGCCCTTAACAACCCACTTATTTATACCGACCCGACAGGTAACAAATGGCGCTGGGGCAACCCGTTTTACCATTTTGATAGGTTAGCGACTAAGTTTATGGACTGGGTAAACAAAAAAGCCGAGGCAGTAAATGACTTTTTGGTTGAACATAACGCGCCTTCTTTTGGTGTTGGGTACAATTCAACTTACGGTGGAGGTTTTTATGTTGGAAATAATCCTACTTATTACCCGGGTTATGAGAAAAAAATAGCAAAAGGGCAAGGAGGAATCAGTAATCAGATTGCAGGGTTTAGCGGCTGGGATGGTAATAGTTGGCAACCATTTGGTTTTGATGATTTACTTGGGCAGCAGTTTGTTGGAGAATCGCCTTTGGCGGGTGGAGTTGCCTCAAACGGAGGGGGTGCTGATAATTCTTATTTGGGTTTCGCAGGTTGGTCAGCATTGACACAATGGACAGGAGCTGTATCAAATGCACAAGTTGGCAGTCTTAAAGGTTCACAAGCCTTATTAAATGAAATGCATGGACTAAATTCAATATTAATCAATAGCAAAACAACTAATTGGTTAAAGGTTGGTCAAGGTGCAAAGTTTCTTGGTACGGCTGGAAATATTGCAGGAATGTTACCAACAGCATGGGATATGACTGTAAATGGGAATTTTACCACAGATAATGGTCTGAATTTTATCATTAGCGGAACTTCTTTTGTTCCTGTTTTTGGTTGGGTGCTGTCTCCTACATTTCAATGGTATAAAAACGGTATTCAGGAAGAAATTAGAACTGCACCAGACGGTGGTGCAAGTGTAATAGAAAGGTTGAATTTTTCAATAAGTGGTTATCCTGGTGCGCAATGTTTCGCAGCTGGGACACAGGTGCTGATGGAGGATGGAAGTTTTAAGAATATTGAGGCAGTCCAAATTGGTGATACCGTAATTACATATAATTTCAGCGAGAAGAAGTTTGAAAAGAATCCTGTAGTCAAGGTTGCAGCACCCGTTCATCATAAACTTGTTAAGGTTAAATTCTCAAACGGAGAAGAAATTACAAGCACAGAAGACCACCCATATTATGTAAAGGGAAAAGGATGGTGTTCATTTAACCCAGAACAATCGCTAAGAAATTATGGCATAGAAACAAGTCAACTGAATGTGGATGATGCCTGTTTAACCTATAATGGTAATAAGCTTAAAAAGGTAAAGATTGTACAATTAAAACCATTTGAAGAGGCTATAAAGACTTATAATCTTACTGGAATTGCTAATAGCAACAATTACTTTGTGAATGGTATTTTGGTTAACAATGAGAGTTTAGTCGTTCCTTTGAATGATAATACAGAACAGAGATGATTTTAAGATTTTTTGATTACATATATTACAGGACATACTCTGCATATAAAGATTGGGACAATATGCCATACATGTATGCTATTTGTTTAGTCGCACTACTGCAACAATTTAATGTTGGTATAATTGCGGTTATTGTATATGCTTTCTCCGATTTAAATACAGAAGTGAATAAGTATGTGCTTTTTGCATCATATTTTGTTTTTTTAATACCAAATTATGTACGGTATACGTGGTTTGCGAGTTATAAGCAGATGGATGAAAAATGGGGTAATGCCGTAAAGAAGAAGAAAATTTTAGGTGGTGTTGCTGTGATATTTTATATAGTATTATCAATTGTTTTATTTTTTGCTGCAGGTATTGTTTTTGGCAAGATAATGCGAGGAGAATTATGTTTTACGCTGGGATTTTAGTATCAGGTTATCAAGGTTATTCCGCATATCAGGCAAAAGACTATTCAGCAGTATCTAAATCTGGGTTCGATATTGGAATGGGGGCTTTTGCTACGTTCGGAGGTCCTCCTGGTTGGATAGTAGGAGGAGGGTATTTTGTTCTAGATGCTTTTGGAATGATTGGACGTCCGGCAAGTATAACTCCATATTCAATCCCCTTATATCCGGCTCAAGATAATACATACGTTGCACCACCTATAATTTTCCCTCAAAGATGATGCGCCTGTATAAATATTTATATTATAGGTTATACTCTTGGAATCTTAAAACATGGGGAAAAAAAGATTTGCCTCAATTTAATGCATTATTTGGTGTTTCATTTATGATGTATTTAAACATTGGAATATTAGCAGGCATTATTGATATTCTTGGAATTCGTATTTTTGTTGAAGAAACACCTAAAAAAGAAATTATTGTTTTTGGATTCATAATACTAATTGTGAATTATTTC
>WGCT01000516.1 GCA_015493625.1 Draconibacterium sp.
CCAATCCAAGGCGCGGGCAATTTATTATTTTTGATAAATACAGCCGTCCAAAGATCAATCGAATTTTCTTGCCGATTCCTACGGCAAAGACCAAAGGTGTTTTGGTTGCACCAACAATTTTTGGCAATTTAATTGCAGGTCCAACAGCCGAAGATTACCCGCATGATTATGAATCGATTTCCGAGACGACAACTGAAAAATTAGAGGGGGTACTGGAAGATGCCTCTAAACTTTATCCCGAATTAAAGAAACAACCACCCATAGGTATTTATGCAGGAGTGCGTTCCAATTGCAGTCAGGGAAGTTACTGGATACGAGCCAATGATAATCACTCCGGCATTTTAACTGTGGCGGGAATACGTTCCACCGGGTTCACATCGTCTCCTGCACTGGCGGATTATCTGACAGACAAGTTACAGAATGAAATGAATTTATCTTTGGAGCCCAATCCCGAAGCATGCGACACCAGAGACGAAGAGAGTTGGCCGGGATGGTGGAAGCGAAGTTATGATGATGAAAAGCGGGTAAAAGAAAACCCGGACAATGCAAAAATTGTCTGCTTTTGCGAGCAGATTACACGAGGCGACATAATCCGCCAACTGGATTCGCCTTTAAAGCCAAGAACTCTGGATGCCATTAAACGAAGGACTCGTGCCCAGATGGGCCGTTGCCAGAGCTTTGATTGCATGGTAAATATTGCCGGGATTATTTCAGAACATTGCGAAATTCCATTGAACAAGATTACAAAAAAAGGATCCGGTTCAGAAATCGTTTCCACTTCATCGCAACAACAATAACAGGAGGTACACTATGAGTTCAACACAAAAATATAAAGTTATTATTATTGGTGGCGGACCGGCAGGAATCGGTGCTGCTATAAAACTGCACAAAAATGGGATTAGACAAATTTTAGTAATCGAGAGGAATCAATCAGTCGGTGGTATTCCTTCATTTTACAAAAGAAAAAAAGGCGGAGTTAGAACATTTGTAAGATGGTCGCGTGGTGGAATCCCTGTTTTTGGTCAGGATTATGCCAAATATCTAAAGAAAAAGATTACAGATACCGGTGTTGAAATAAAGCTAAATAGCCACGTAATTGAAATTAATACCAAACAAAAAGAAGTAACCTGGGTTAGCCCAGGCGAAGGAAAAGTAACGGCAGAAGCAGAGGCAGTTGTTTTTGCAACCGGAGGAAGGGAAAAAACAATACCCGAAAGAAAATGGATTGCCGGGGCAAGAGGATCGAGAGTGATGTTTACAAAGCATTTGCTTGGCCTGTCCGATCTCAATAATTTGCATCCTGTAAATCAACCCCTGATTATTGGCTCCGATGTTATTGCCTATGCTGCTGCGGCTAAACTCAGAACCGGGGGAGCTCAAAATGCAAAAATAGCAGATAATAAGAGTTTCCCTGATACACCATTTTACGAAAGGCTATATTTCAGGTTGTTTAGTAAGCCGTCGTTCCGGGGGAAGCAGACCAGCTCCGCTGAAATTAAAGGGAGCATAGCGGCGAACGGGGTCAAAATCAATGACCGATTCATGGATGCCGACGGAGTAATCATCAGCGGTCAGCTAATCCCCAACAGCGAACTGGCTTTGATGGGCAGTCTGGAAGTTAATATTCCTTCAAGAATCCCCGTACTTGACAATAATTTTCAACTGTCAGAACAGGGGTGGTTTGCTACAGGCAATGTCATTGGAGGATTTCATGGTGCAGAGTGGTGCTATTATAATGGAAAGCGGGTTGCGAACTCGGTCACTAAATATCTTTCAAAACAAAAATTACTGGCTACAACAAAAAAATAAAAAATATGGAATTTGAAACTATAATCATTTGGCTTATGGCCATCGGTATTCTTGTTGGCGGAATTGATAGGATTATTGGGAATAAACTGGGACTGGGGGAACAATTCGAAGAGGGCTTTAATGCCATGGGGCCTCTGGCTTTAGGAATGGTTGGTATTGTTACATTGGCACCAGTAATATCTAAATTACTAGGCCCTGTTATTATCCCGATATTCACGTCCATAGGTGCCGACCCCGCAATGTTTGCAAGCATACTGGCAAACGACATGGGAGGATACCCTTTGGCTATGGAACTTGCTCAGAATCCCGATGCAGGCTTATTATCGGGTTTAATTGTTTCTTCTATGATGGGCTGTACCATTGTTTTTTCAATTCCTGTTGGCTTGGGACTGATTCAGGAAACTGATAGACCCTATTTTGCAAAAGGCTTATTAATAGGGTTGATAACAATTCCTTTTGGTGGAATTGTAGGAGGATTGGTTGCGGGATTCGATACGGTCATGGTTATAAAAAACAACTTTCCTATATTAATCCTATCTGCTTTTTTGGTTACCGGCTTACTATTTTTTCAAAAAGGCATGATTAAAGGGGCTATTCTGTTTGGAAAATTTATAGTAATTGTTATTACAATCGGATTAATTGCTTCAGCTTTTCAGGAGTTAACAGGTGTGGTCATTATTCCTCACATGACACCCATTATGGAAGCCATGAAAATTATTGCTACAATTGCTATTGTGCTGCTGGGTGTCTTTCCTGTGGTAACATTAATTACAAAATTCCTGAAGAAACCTTTAACTGCACTCGGGAAGAAATTGGGAATGGATGCTACTTCTACTGCCGGTATAGTTATTACGATGGCAAACAGTATTCCGGTTTATAAAATGATGAAAGATATGGAACCGAGAGGGAAAGTCATCAACACTGCCTGGCTTGTTCCTGCAACCGCAGTATTAGGCGATCATCTTGGATTTACAGCAGCTGTAAACTCTGAAATGATAACACCGGTTGTTTTGGGAAAATTCTCAGCAGGAATTCTGGCTGTTGTGCTGGCTCTATTATTTACAAAAACAAAAAAAGCATGAAATATTTTTTAGGTATTGATCAGGGAACCACAGGAACAACATCAATTATTTTTGATGAAAAATGGAATATCTGTGGTAAGGGGTATTTTGAACACAAACAATACTATCCGCAACCCGGTTGGGTAGAACACAATCCGGAAGAAATCTGGGATAAAACAAAAGAATCAGTAGCAGAGGCATTAAACCATGCAAAAATTAATGCGAAAGAATTAGCTGCTATTGGATTGGATAACCAGGGTGAAACCTGTATGATTTGGGACAAAAAAACCGGAAAGCCTGTATATAATGCCATTGTATGGCAAGACAGAAGAACATCAAAGCAGGCTGATGAATTAAAAGATGAGTATGGCGACCTGATTATGCAAAAAACAGGGTTGACAATTGACGCCTATTTTTCTGCATTAAAAATTAAATGGATACTGGAAAACGTACCAGGAACAAAAGAAAAAGCAGAAAAAGGTGATCTGCTTGTTGGCACCTTAGACACATGGCTTTTATGGAAAATGACCGGAAAAAAAGTCTATATCACTGATTCTTCCACCGCTTCCAGAACCATGTTATTTAATATTCACACCAATAAGTGGGACGATGAAATACTGAATTTCATTGGAATTCCGGCATCAATTTTACCCGAAATTAAAACCAGTTCTGAAATATACGGTTACACAGACCAGTGTTTTCTCGATGCCCGTGTTCCTATCGCAGGAAGCGTTGTCGATCAGGCAGCTGCACTATTTGGCCAAGCTTGTTTCGATAAGGGTACCGTAAAAACTACTTATGGTACGGGCTGCTTTATGTTGATGAATACAGGAGAAAAACCGGTTTATTCAAATAATGGGTTGCTTACAACTGCTGTTTGGAGTTTAGATGGAAAAATAACATATGCTTTAGACGGAGGAGTATACATTGGCGGCGCTGCAGTTCAATGGCTACGCGATGGAATAGGAATTATTAATAATGCAAGTGAAACTGAAGCATTAGCGAAGTCAGTTCCCGATACTTCCGGGGTCTATTTTGTTCCTGCTTTTTCGGGTTTAGCTGCTCCTTATTGGGATCAATATGCGAGAGGCACAATGGTTGGAATTACCGGAGGAACAAATAAGGCACACATTGTTAGAGCGACTTTAGAGGCAATCGCTTATCAGGTTGCCGAAAACCTGGAGGTGATGGAGAAAGATTCCGGTATTAAAATCGAAACAATGCGTGTTGACGGTGGTGCTGTGGCAAACTCATTTCTAATGCAATTTCAGGCAGATATTCTTGGGATTCCTGTTGATGTGCCTGTTATCACAGAAACAACTGCCTTAGGTGCTGCGTACCTTGCTGCGCTGGGAGTTGGGGAATTAGATTCTGTCGATTCTATTAAAAATGTCTGGAAATTAAATAAGAGATATATGCCTCAAACTAACAAGAATCAAAGAAAGACGATGATGGAACAGTGGAAAAAAGCTGTCGCAAGGTCGAGAAACTGGATTGATAAGGAGTAACCATACTAAAATAGGTAAATCTTCCACCTTTTTTTTCTCTACATATCAATAAGAGTTTGCTTTTGTTCCTTGTAAAAGTATCGTTGATAAATTTAACCGCGTCAGAGGATTGACTTTTGTAACAACATTGAACAAGTTCCCCGAACACAATAAGCCATCTACAGGCATCGGAGTAAACGCATCAATGTAGGGTCGCGAATTTATATCAGCCAGACAAAAAAGGTGGTTGAAGGCAAAATTTGTCGGACAGGGAATCTGGCACCAATTTAAATACTATAGAACAGCACCTGAGATGTGGTTAGGGTTAGATAAAATAACGGAGGCTATACGCCCCCAAAAATCATGAGAAACGAATAAGACATTGAAGTCCTATAAGAAAAATGAAAGTTAAAACACCATACAATACTGTAAAAAATGGCACGAATTAAGCCATCGAAATATTTAAAGAAAATCCTCTGTACTTTAAAACTAAATTATTAACATTGTACAGTAAGGAGATTACAAGATGTATTGAACAACCTTGTGAAACTCAACAGGTATCCACATAAAAAAAGTTGCCTATTCGGGAACTTGTCTACCACAGTTTGCTGATAAAACAGGTTGGACACTCGAAGAGTTTCTTGGTCATTGTGCCTACGATAAGGCGAACATTGGGTGCGATGGTTGGAAAGATGCAGAGATATTTACTTACAAGGCAATAGATTTTAGAATGATTTATATTAATAACACAGAGATACAGAGATTTATTGTAAGATTAATCGAATAATAGTTCCCGGTGTCTTTGTATTCAAATACTTATTAAAATGAACAGACGTAATTTTATAAAAACCTCTTCGGTAGTTCTTACGGGAACAGTTATATTTCCGGGTTGTGGAATGGGAAAGAGCAATGAATTGAGATTCGGGTGGGTGACCGACATTCACTATGCGTTGGCAAAACCCAGGGAGAATAAGTACTATACTGAAAGCTTGACAAAGTTAAAGGAGGCAATCGATTTGTACCGCATGTCTGATTTGGATTTTGTTATTGAATTGGGAGATTTTGTAGATGAGAACAAAATACCGGTATTTGAAAAATCATTACAATATCTGCACAGTGTTGAAGCAGAGTTTTGCAAATATGAAGGAGATAGGTATCATGTTTTAGGCAATCACGACATGAATAGTTTGTCAAAGAGTGATTTTTTGAATGCTATTGAGAACACTGGGATTTCTAACGAACACTCTTTCTATAGTTTTCAAAAAAATGGTTTCAAATGTATCGTTCTTGATGCTTGCTATCGGTCTGATGGCGTTGTTTATGACAAGGGTAATTTTGAATGGACAGATACAATTATTCCCGATGCTCAGCTGAAGTGGTTGAAAGAGGAGCTGAATAAAAGCAATAGCCCCATTTTGATTTTTGTACATCAACTGCTCGATGGTAAGGGAGATCTCTATGTGAATAACAGCGTTCAGGTTAGAGAGATATTGGAGGAGTCGGGAAAAGTATTTGCTGTTTTCCAGGGGCATCAACACAAAGGGCAATACAATAAAATCAACAATATTCACTATATCACCGAGAAAGCACTAGTTGATGGTAGTGGAGCTGAGAATAACAGCTATTGCATTGTTACGGTAAAAGGAACGGACCAGATTGTAATTGACGGTTATCGCAGAATGGAGGATATGAAGCTATAAGGTGGGTTCTAAAAATTAGGAAATGTAAATTGAACTCTGTCTGATATTTCCTATTTTCAAAGTAGAATTTTACTCATATCCAATTCTTTAAACTTGCTTATCATTGCTTTTCAGTATTGGATATTTACAAATCTCTTTTCATCCTATCCACAATTTTATGCATAGGTGCGAGATTGTTAAGTCCCAGTTTTAAAGGGGCTGCATCCTTTTTTTTAATATATTTTCGGTTGTCAGATAAATCAGTTTAACAAAATCATATCGCTGGAGAAAACCCCTTTTGTTTTGGTTCCAAGATTACTCTTGATGGAATAGACACAGCCTCTACAACAAACTTTTTCACAAATGAAACTGCCGGAATAGTTCTTAATAACACACTCACTGTTAATATTGGCCACTACAACAATGTTCATTGGGTTTTAGAATGACACGATAATAGTACTACTATTCCCAAAACCAATCCGACCTCCATCAAGATCTACCCCAACCCGGCAACAAATTATATCTATATTAATTCTTCCAAAACACCTTTAAATAAAAGTGAAATTATTAATATTACAGGTACAATAGTTAAAAATATCTTATTTTCTGAAAATAACAGTGCGGCCATAAATATTTCAAACCTTGCCAAAGGGGTTTATTTTATAAAAACCTATACAACAGATAATGAAGTTACGGTTACCAAGGAAATAATTAATTAAAAGGCAAAAACGGCTTCGGCCTATATTGAACAGAAAAAAAAATTAAATATATGATGATGAAAAGAAACAGTTGTCTTAATAGGAGGAGTTACATTATTCTTATAATCATTATGCTCACAGGAGTTTCTAATACTTCCTCCGGTCAGCAGTACGTTTCATTTAATTTTGCTCACAAAGAGGACAAGATTAAAGCACTAAACGGGATAAATGTTGGTACAGAGAGAAGACTGGCCGGTAACACTGATTATATGATCCGCACTTATGCCGATTTGAAAATCCCGATTACTCGTTTGCACGATTGTCAATTTACCAACCACGGTGTTGTGGACATTCCGGCTATTTTCCCTCTTTTCCATCTCAATGCTGATGACCCTGAAAATTACAACTTCAAAAAAACTGACGATTATATTTTAGATATCCTGAAAAGTGGTTCTAAAATTAGTTACAGGTTAGGAGTAGATATAGAACATACAAAAAACAAATACCACATCTTTCCTCCCGAAGATTTTGATAAATGGGCCAAAATATGCGTAAACATCATACGTCATTATAATGACGGTTGGGCCAATGGATACCACATGAATATACAATACTGGGAAATTTGGAATGAACCCGGTGGAAAGGATGAGATGTGGATGGCTGATATTGAACGATACTACAAATTGTATGAAACTGCCGTGAAGGCCATTAAAAAATATGACCCGGAACTAAAGGTAGGCACTGCCGGCATCGGCCCTTACCGGACCGGCCCGGGATTGGTCAAGTACTGCAAAGAGCATAAGCTCCCAATAGACTTTTTCCCTTGGCACATGTACACATCAAGTATAAAATTTGTAGACTCTACAGCTTATTATGTGCGGAAGTTGCTCGACGACAACGGATATAAAAACACAAAGATACATCTGAACGAGTGGAATTATTTTCCTGAGGGTGGCGATTGGGGAAAACTTTTTAAAGACAAGATTTATTGGAAAGACCTTGCACGGAACAAAATAGGAGGGATGGAAGGTGCTGCCTTTACCGCTTCCATGCTTATCGATATGCAAGACCTGCCAATCGATTTGGCTTGTTATTATAGTGGCGATTGGACAATCTTTGGTTTATTTGATGAATATGGCATAACTAAAAAACCTTTTTTTGCCTATAAAGCGTTCTCCATGCTACTTAATACCCCCAACAGGATAAAATGTGACAAGCAACAGCTGCCGGAAGGTATGTTTGTCATTGGTGGTGTGAATAGCTCCAATAACCTGGCAACTATCATGCTCAGCAATTACACTTCCAAGCAAGACTCATTGGATATGAATATCTCAGGGCTTCCATGGGAGGAAGAAACACGAACTGAGATTTTTGTGCTGAATCATGAAAATAACCTAACCCCGGTAGCCAATGAACAGGTAATGCAGGGAAACTCTTTTGAAATAAAAGAACATGTACCCGCCCCATCGGTTATGCTTATCAGGTTTTACCCGGTTAAAGAATAACCTTATTTTAAACTGTTAAGATTGTGAAATCACAACGGAATCTCCCCGGAACCGCTTCAATTTAAAGAAAATGCTCAATAGAATTAAAGCCCAAATTGTTTTTAACCTGTTTAAAAACTTAACTTTTAGGGAACAATTTTATTCGGAAATTAAAATCTCAAAATATTGGGCCTTTTCAGGTTTGACTATTTAACTTTAAACTTCATAATCTGTAAAGAAAACGTCGCTTGTATTTTGATTTTTTATACCTTACCGATTCAAATTCGAGTTATAAAAACATGGGGTTTCACATACCGCTAACATAAACAACTAAACTTACTGAAATGAAAAAGTTTCTTTTTTACATCACTGTTTTTTTTCTGTTTTTTTCGTGCAGCAATGCCAATAAAAAGGCTGAGGTTAATAAATTAATTTGCGAATATTGTACAAATCCAACCGGTATCGACATACAAAAACCACGCTTTTCGTGGAAAGTTATTTCTAAAGAGCGCGGTATTTACCAGCAGTCGTACCGGATAATTGTTGGCAAAAATTTAAGCGAAATTAAAAACAAAAATGGGAAATACTGGGATTCGGGAACAACGAAATCGGACAACACAGTAAACATTGAATACAACGGAACAAAACTGGAAAGCAACACCGATTATTTCTGGAGAGTTCTCACTGTTTTAACCGATGGAACAGCCGTTTGGAGTAATCCGGCAATTTTTCACACGGGCCTGTTTAATAAATCCGACTGGAAGGCAAAATGGATTACCACAGAGGAAGAGATAGAACACGAAAGTCCGCTTTTAAGGAAAAATTTCAAAATTAAGAAAGAGATAAAACAGGCATTTGCATTTACTACGGCAGGCGGAAACTACGAATTTTACATTAACGGCAAAAAAGTGGGTAAAGGTGTTTTAGAACCGGCAATTACCAATTACAAAAAAACGGTTTTATATTCAGCATTCGATGTAACAAAACTGTTGCAAAAAGGGGAAAACGTTGCCGGGGCAATGTTGGGAAACGGCGCATACAATATGCGTAAAGTGAACGATAGATACAGCTGGGGACAGAAGGGTTCAACCTTTGGAAACCCCTGTGTGCTGGCACAAATAAATATTACCTTCACCGACGGAACCCAAACGGTTATTAAAACCGATGCATCGTGGAAGTATTCGCCCGGGCCAATTACTTTTAATAATATTTACGGTGGCGAAGATTACGATGCCCGAAAGGAAATAACGGGCTGGTCGACACCGGATTATTCTGCAGAAAACTGGAAAAATTCAGTTTTGGCACCTGCTCCGGGTGGAGCTTTAAAGGCACAACTTATGCCACCTGCAAAAGTAATTGCTACCCTTAAACCGGTTACTCATACAAATCCATCGCCGGGTGTTTACCTGTACGATTTAGGCCAAAATATTTCGGGCTGGTGGCGAATAAAAGTAAAAGGAACTCCCGGACTTACAATCCGGGTTCGTGGCGCGGAGACACTTAACGACTCTCTCTTTTCTGAACCTTTAAAAGAGGGCGATAAACTAAGTACAAAGTTTAACTACCACGCACAAGTATGGACCGACTACACCACAAAAAGCAGCAATACGGAGACTTATGAACCCCGTTTTTTCTACACCGGATTCAGGTACATCGAAGTTGTAACTTCAAACAAAAAGAACCTGAAGAATATTACTGTTGAAGGGAGGGTTGTTCATACGGCACTTCAACGCAACGGCACTTTTGTCAGCTCCGACTCGCTGTTAAACCGGATTCACCGTGCAGGATTGTGGTCACAAATCGGGAATACTGTAAGCTACCCCACCGACTGCCCACACCGCGAGAAAGGCGCCTACAACGGCGACGGAGAGATAATTGCCGAAACGTCGATTCACGATTTTCAAATGGCAGCTTTTTATACAAAATGGCTAAACGATATGAACGATGCACAGGAAGTAAATGGTAGAATACCCAACACCTCACCAACGTTGGTTGGCGGAACAGGCGGAGGAATTGCATGGGGAAGTGCCTACATTCTCGTTCCGTGGTGGATGCACAATTACTACAACGATACACGAGTGCTAAGCAACCACTACAAAAGTATGAAAAGGTACATTGGCTATCTGAGAAATCTGGCTAAAACCGACGCAAACCCCGATGAACCGCTAATTATAAACGACTTCGAAAGCTACTGGTATTCGTTGGGCGAGTGGTGTGCCCCCAATGAGCGAGACGGGCCAAATCATCCGGTGGTAAATACATTCTATTTTTTCTCCAACACTTTATTGATGGCAAAAATTGCAAAAACACTTGGTAAAACCAGCGATGCTAAATATTTTACCGCCCTTTCCGATTCAGTAAAAACCCAATTCAACAAAACCTTTTTTAATACAAAAACGTATCTGTACGGAACTTCAGAGACCTATCAAACCTACCAGTTACTGGCACTTATCGGCCAGGTTGTTCCAGCCCAATTCAGAAAAGATGTATATAAAACGGTTGTTGATGATATTGTAAAAACACACAATGAACACCTAAATACGGGGATTATTGGAACAAAATACCTGTGGCCGGTGCTAGTAAACGGCGGAGACCACGAACTGGCTTATAAAATTGCTACACAAACCACATTCCCCAGTTACGGTTACTGGATTGAAAATGGTGCCACAACATTGCTCGAAGAGTGGTCGGGAGTGCATTCGCACAACCACGAAATGTTTGGAAGCGTGGTTGAGTATTTTTACAAATTTCTGTCCGGAATACAGTCGCCTTTGGAAGGAAATACGTCAATCGGGTACAAACACATTCATCTTCAACCTTACATACCCCAAAAGTTAAACCACGTAAATGCTTCGGTTGAAACAGTTGCCGGCAAAATTGTATCGAATTGGAAAAACAACGACAACAAATTAATTTACAATGTTGAAATTCCGGCAAATACAACGGCAACGGTTGTGCTTCCACTGTTTATTAAAAATGCAACACTAACCGAAAGTGGTTCGGTAATTTGGAAAAACGGAAGTTACAAAAGCGGAACAGACGGAATCTCAGAAGTAAAAGCTGATAATAAACAGATATCAATATCGATAAAGTCGGGGAGTTATAATTTCGAATTACAATAGAATTTTAACAAAAAAATAGTATGCGTTTTTTTCATCTTATTGTTTTGCTGGCTTTTGCCGTTCAGTTAAATGCACAAAACAGCAACACACAGCAACAAAAAACTCCACCATCAAAAAAAGGAATTGTCTTAGCGGGCAGTTCAATTACTTGGGGCGATGGAAGTATCTTGGGGCACTTCTCCGGACAGGTAGTTGATTATATTCAAAACGAACTGGCAACAACAGTTTTATGTACCGGAATGAATTTTACTGCCGGTGTTGCTGATTTTAAAAACCCGTTGCAATACAAAGGCATCGGGAAAAAGATTTCGGGAATAAATTCGAAAGTTGAATTCGATTTATATGGCGATGAAATTGCAATTTGCCAGACAAAATTAAGAACCCCCGATTTTGCTGTTTTACAAGTAAAAGCCGATGGCGAAATAATCGGAACATTTACCAACCACAACAAAAATATTGGTAACGAAATTCAACATTTTACCGGCAATGGGGAAACGGTAAAGTTTATGCTGAATCATCCGGCTACCTGGTTGCACCGGGTAACAATTAACGGCAACACAGTTGAAGGGGAAATTTACACCGGCGGCTGGTCGCGAAAAGTTCCCGAGAATCCGGGATTTCTTATCATCCGCAAACTCGACAACAACCAGCAACCGAAACATTTTATCTGGTTTAAAACAGCTCCCGCAAAAGGGGCAAATATTGAAGTTGCCTATCGGTACGGCAGAATTGTTGCTTTCGAGAAATCGACAGTGGGGCAGCTTGCCAATGCCGAAAAAAACGAGACTCCCTACGGCGAAGGAACGGTTTCTTTCGACCCTGCAAACCCTGCCGTTCTTTCTTCCGGCCTCGAATACCGGTCGATTGACAGGGATGCCTTTTGGATTCATAAATTTACCACGGCAAAAAAACGCCATTACGAGGTAGAAATTATTGGAGGTAAGAATCCCTATTTTATTATCAATTTTGCATCGAATAGATTTCATAATTTTATGAATGCCGGAATTGGCGGATGGAAACTTGCCAACCTGCTCGATAACGATGGCATTAACGATTATAACGGTTTTTTCGAAAAATTTATACCCGACATTTTGGTTAACGAGAGTGCCACAAACGACGACTGGGCTTTTGGCGAACGAAAAGTGAAACGCACAGTTACCGGATTAACCGAAAAAGAGGTAAAACAACTTTGGGCACTTGAACTCGACAAAATTACCTACAACAAAAAAAGCAACGACTATACCGTGCGGTTGTGCAGCGGAATAATTTCGTCGGCCGGAAGGTTTTCGTTAACCTGCCCGCAAATTGTCGGGTCAGATGTTGCTCCCGGCGATATTATTCGAATTGGCACCTACCACGGCGATAACCGGCAGGTGGTTTGCCGGGAAATAGAAACCGTTGATTTGCAAAGCGGAAAAGTTACCTGGCTCGAACCTCTCACGCCCGAACAGATTTTAAACGTAAACAGTTACAGCGATTTAACCGGTGCCGAATGTGCAGTACGCAATTTGTCGAGCTACAAAAAACAGTACAAAGAACTTATTACAAATCTTCAAAAAATAGCACCGCAAACTCAACTGTTAATTGCCCAGCCCGGCTTATCGAATTACCGGCGCCGTGCGCTGTGGGGGTACAATATTATTCACAGGCAACTGGCAACCGAATTCCATAATGTAAGCACCATCGAAGTTACCGACTGGCTTTACGATTATCAACAGGGAAATATTTCGGGAAAAAGTTTTGTTGAAATTGAGGCCACCGGCAACAACGAATATACGCTACCGTGGAGCGGCCACTGGCAAGGGTTCGAAGTGTGGGTAAACAATAAAAATGTTTACGGAACCGACTGCTATATTGAATGTGGTTGGGGCTATTCGGTAAATCAGGAAGGAACAGGCAGCCAATTAAATATTGAAAAGAGTTACGATAAAAGTCATTCGGTAAAACGAAAGATGAAACTTGTATTTACCAGAAATAGCCCGCAAAAAGGAAAAATAAGAGTGGTTCGGGCCGATTCGGTCTGGTCGCCCGATTTTTGCCATACCACCGTAAAAGGGGGTTATGTTTACGGGCAAATTTATATTAGCCGATTAAACGATTTTATTGGAGAATAGAGAGTTGTTCGTGCACTTATTATTGCTGAACTTCTTTCTATGACAATTTCCCTATACCAAGTATTACACGTTGAAGTTGATTAAAGTTCAGGAAACTCTTTTTCTATCGTCTCTTTTGCTGAATTGTATTCCGAAACTAAATTTTGCATAATTTCTGAAACGGGGATAATATCGGTAATTTGTGCCGAAACCTGACCAATTCCTAGTGCCCCGTTTTCTATATCTCCTTCAAAAATTCCTTTTTTACTTCTCCCCTTTCCGGCTATTTTAAACAATTCGCGCGCCGATTTTCCTTGATTCTCCGCCTCTTCAACCAAGTTAAAAAAAGTATTTTTTACCAGTCGCGACGGAGCCAGTTTTTTTAAGGTCAACTTCGTATCGCCCTCTCCCAGTTGAGTAACTAACTTTTTAAAATCGGGATGTGCCGACGACTCTTTTGCAACGGCAAACAGCGACCCGATTTGAACAGCCTCGGCACCAAGAACCATTGTGGCA
>WGCT01000517.1 GCA_015493625.1 Draconibacterium sp.
GATTAATTTTACCTGTCCGAGTGCCGACCAAAGTTGGCGTTGCGATACCGAGTCGGTTTTTTTTTCAGGTGCGAGAACAGCACGGCCGGCCGCTACTGCACCCGACGAAACCACCACCACTTCAACGCCGTTTTTCAGCAAAAAGGCAACCTGGTCGACCAAATGGGCAATGCGCGAAACATTTAGTGTTCCGTCGGATTTTGCCAAAACATTGCTACCAATTTTTACCGTTATTTTTTTATGTCGAAATTGCATTAATGCGGTTGTTAATTGTCAATCTTATTAAAAGATGCCATAATTCCCTGTATCAGCGACGAGCTAAAACCCTTGTGCTCCATCTCGTTGAGACCTGTAATTGTTACGCCGCGCGGGGTAGTAACTTTGTCGATTTCGCGTTCGGGATGGTTGCCCGATTGCAGTACCAATTCGGTGGCGCCTTTTACGGTTTGAGCAGTAATTAACTGTGCCATTTCGGCCCCGAATCCGATTTCGATACCACCCTGCATAGCAGCGCGGATGTATCGTAGTGCGTAAGCAATTCCGCACGACGAAAGTACGGTTGCCGCCGCCATTAACTCTTCGCCAATCTCAACTGTTTTTCCCAATTTGTTAAACAGGTCGATTACATATTTGCGATGTGGCTCGCTGTTTCCGTTTGCGGAGATGCAGGTTAACGACTCTTGCAATGCAATGGCAGTATTTGGCATCACCCTGAAAATAGGAATATCGGCACCAGCCATTTCGTTCAATTCGTTTATGCCGACGCCGGCAACAATTGAGATAAATATTTTATTGGAATTTAATTCCGGTTTTATTTCATTAATAACCCCTTCAATGTGGTAGGGTTTTACCGCGACAATAATTACATCGGCATTTTTTACCGCTTGCAGGTTATTTTGGAAAGTGTTAACTCCCAACTCTTTAAATTTAGAAAGCGTACTCTCTTTTCGGTCGGAGACAGAGATGTTGGAAGCTGCAATAAATCCCGATTTTTCTAACCCGATGGCGATTGCACCACCCATATTTCCTACTCCGATAATTGTTATTTTTTTATTCATAATATTTATTTTCTGAGTTAACCGTTAAAGCCAGATTTGTTTCCTCTTAAAATCACCGCCCTAAGAACGGTGTAAAATATTCATTTAATTCATCTTTTGTTGTAAAAGGTCAGTGAAATTGTTTTTCACTACTCCTTAAAACTTAATTCGCTATTTTGTTTTTTGTTTTAATTCTAATTATTACCATGCTTTAGCTTGGTGTATTTTGCATAATAAAGTTCTTTGCTTTAGTCGTTAATTTAATGCTCAAGATTAATGGCTAAAGCCGGGTTTCTACATTACTCTTGTCACCGCCCTAAAGGACGGTGTAAAATTATATTCACTAATTATCCTTTATCTTCAATATCTTATTTTACACCATGCTTTAGCTTGGTGATATTTTAACTTATACATTTTTTGGCTTTAGCCTTTAACTTTTTCTTCCTTCAAAATTAACCAATAAAGCCAATTTTCACTACCCTTAATAATCACCGCCCTAAAGGACGGTGTAAATTTATTTTTTGTAATTACTATTATTGTTTTTCCCTTTCACACCCTGCTTTAGCTGGGTGATAATTTAGCGTAAACTTTTGGGCTTTAGCCATTAATTATTCATTCTTTTTATTCTGCAACCTCTTTTAATGCTTTTTTAAAAGCCGTTAAAAATTGGTCGGCCTCCTGAATTGTTATATTCAACGGTGGCAACAATCTTATTATATTTTGCCCAGAAACTCCGGTAAAAATACCAAAATCAAACAAAAGTTTTTGTCGCAGCAATTTTATTGGAGATGTAAACTCCAGTCCTATCATCAATCCTCTTCCGCGAACTTCGTATTTGTCGCTTATTCCCGACAACTTTTCCATTAAATAGTTGCCAACTGTTTTTGAGTTCTTAACCAGCTTCTCATCCTGCATTACATCTAAAACGGCAATTGCAGCGGCACACGCCAGATGATTTCCACCAAAAGTTGTTCCTAACATTCCGTACCACGGCTCAATCTGTGGCTTAATTAAAACGCCGCCAATTGGAAAACCGTTGCCCATTCCTTTTGCAATGGTAATTAAATCGGGTTTAACATTGGAGTGTTGAAATGCGAAGAATTCGCCGCTCCGTCCGTAGCCCGACTGGATTTCATCTAAAATAAGAAGTGCTTCGTATTTTTCGGTCAAGCTTTTCAACTCGCTTAAGAAATTCTTTTTAGGAATATTAATTCCGCCAATTCCCTGAATTCCCTCTATAATTACTGCAGCAACGTCTCCTTTTTTTAACGCTTTTTCGGTTGCCTGAATATCGTTAAAAGGCAGAATAATCGCGTTATCGGTTTCGTTTACCGGGGCAATAATTTTTGGATTGTCGGTAATGGCAACTGCTGCCGATGTTCGTCCGTGAAACCCTTTTTTATAACTGACAATTTTCTTTTTACCGGTAACAAACGAGGCCAGTTTAATGGCGTTTTCGTTGGCTTCGGCCCCCGAGTTACAAAGGAAAAGCTGATAGTCAGGACAGCCGGAAAGTTTACCGAGTTTTTCTGCCAACTCAGTTTGTAACGGGTTTTGTACCGAATTGGAATAGAACCCGATTTGCGACAGTTGAGTCGATATTTTTTCGACATAATGTGGGTGACTGTGTCCAATTGAAATAACGGCGTGCCCGCCGTATAAATCGAGGTATTTGTTTCCGTTCGAATCCCATAAACGGCACCCTTTTGCTTTTACCGGAGTTATATCGAAAAGTGGATATACATCAAATAGTTTCATGTTTAAAATTTAGAATCAAGATACAAGAATCAAGACACAAGACAAGAAAATTAGTGTTTTAACTTAATCATGCTCTTGTGTGTAAAATCTTTTGTCATGAATGTTTCATATTTTTCAATTAACGGCAAAAGCCGCGTGTTTTATTCCTTTATTACACCGCCCTAAAGAACGGTGTAAAATATTCATTCTATTTTTTTCTTAAAAGGATAATGTAACACACTACTCATTCCCCCTTAAATAAATTTGTAAAACTTAATCTTTAATTTCTTTTTTGTTTTATCTTTTTGTATTACACCATGCTTTAGCTTGGTGTATTTTGCGTAATAAAGTTCTTGGCTTTAGCCATCAATTTAATGCTGTTCAAGATTAACGGCTAAAGCCGGTTTATTTATTGCTTATTACACCGCCCAAAAGGACGGTGTAAAATTTGTTTTTGTTTCTTTTTTAAATTCCCGTGTTAAGCTTAATATTATTTCGTTTTTTTTATTACACCATGCTTTAGCTTGGTGATTTAAGGTTTTACGTGTTTCCCGGCTTTAGCCATTAAAAACTTTAAACCCATAATTTTTTATAAACTCATTATACTCTTCATCCCAAGTTTTAACTTTATGATGTTCTTCCTGATTCTGAATATATTTCTTTACAACTTCAACTTGAGATTCGCTAACACTAACTGCAAAATACTCTTTTTGCCAATGCAAAACATTTTCGCTTAGTTTGCTTTTATTGAACCAAAAAGAAGATTCACCTTTAATAAGCTGCATCACGTTCTCAATAGTTTGATTGTTTTTCAACCGAAAAAGACAGTGTACATGATTATTATGTCCGCTAACAATTTCCATTAATATCTCTTTTTTTAACGCATTTTTGTGAATATGTTCAAATAAAGATTGCCTTGCATCCGGATTTAAAATTGCCGCCCGTTTTTTGACAGTCCAAACCGCATGAATCCAAATTTTTACGTATGACATATTCTTTAGTATTAACGGCAAAAACCGCATGTTTTTCTTAGTTTTAATCACCACCCTAAAGGACGGTGTAATTTTAAAATGCCACCGGCTTTAAATTCAATCCGGCTTTTTCGTTTAGTCCAAACATTAGGTTCATATTTTGAACTGCCTGTCCTGATGCTCCTTTTACAAGGTTGTCGATTAAGCTAATTATAACTAATTTATTGCCATGTTTTTCTAAATAAACGACCACTTTGTTTGTGTTAACCACCTGTTTTAATGCAGGATTTTTATCGACAACAAAAACAAACGGATGCCCGGAATAGAACGAGCTGTAAATTTCTTTTGCCTCTTTAATTGTTCCGCTAAATTTTGTGTAGGCCGACGTGAAAATTCCACGAGTATGATTGCCGCGAATGGGTACAAAGTTAAAACCGTTGTTAAACGTTGGTTGCAACTGTGTCAGGCTCTCCAGTATTTCGCCTTCGTGCTGGTGCTGAAAAATTTTGTATGCCGATAAGTTGTTATTCCGCCAACTAAAATGTGATGTTGCTGTTGGGTTTTGACCGGCACCGGTTGACCCGGTAATTGCCTGTACGTGAATTTCGTCGGTTAATAAATTGTTTGCAGCGAGAGGTAAAAGTGCCAGTTGAATTCCGGTAGCAAAACAGCCGGGATTAGCAATTTTCTGGGTAGCTTTTATTTTTTCACGATTTATTTCCGGCAATCCGTAAACAAAATCGTTTCCTGCTCTTTTTAGTCTGAAGTCGTGACTTAAATCGATTACGCTCAGCGATTCCGGCAAAGTGTTTTCTTCCATAAACTCCTTCGATTTGCCGTGCCCCATACAGAGAAAAATTACGTCAACCAACTCGAAAGGCATTTCGGCGGTAAATTTCAAATTGCTTTCGCCCAACAAATCGATATGAACATCGGAAATTAGATTTCTCGCGTTACTCGAACTCTGTACAAACCCGATTTCTGCGTCGGGATGATTGATTAAAATGCGTAACAACTCTCCAGCCGTGTACCCTGCCCCTCCTATTATTCCTACTTTTATCATTTAATTCTTATTTCATATTTGTTTTTCCATCGACATTCGATATTCATTTTTCTTCTTTTGAATTCCGAATTTCGATTAGCCACGAAGGTGTGCCTTTGGCAGAATTTCGATTTCAGATTTTTCTTTCAATCGACATTCAATATTCTAATCTTATATTTCCTTATTAACGGCTTTATAAATTTTTAGTGAGTTCGACATAATTTTAGTAAATCCCTTAATGTCGTCGGCAGTCCAGGCAGTTACTGTTTCGCCATATTCGCCAAATCCTGCGTTCATCAGGTCGTGTTCCGACTCAATTCCAATCAAATCGAAATGATAAGGTTTTAGTTTTACAATTACTCTCCCGGTTACATTTTCCTGCGACGATTCTAAAAAAGTTTCAATATTACGCATTACCGGTTCGTGGTACATTGCTTCGTGAAGAAACATTCCATACCAGTTTGCCAATTGCTCTTTCCAGTACGTTTGCCATTTTGTAAGCGTATGTTTTTCTAATAACTGGTGTGCTTTTATGGTAATCATCGGGGCGGCAGCTTCGAAACCCACGCGGCCTTTAATTCCAATAATTGTATCGCCCACGTGAGTGTCGCGGCCAATGGCATATTTCGATGCAATTGCTTCGAGAGCACGAATTATTTCCGGTCCACTTTCGTAAAATTCGCCATCAAGCGAAATTAATTCGCCTTTTTCAAATCCAAGTTCGATGGTTTTTTCTTCGGTTGCTTCCAACTGACTTGGGAACGCTTCTTCGGGTAAATTGGTACTCGATTTTAGTGTCTCTTTTCCACCCACGCTTGTTCCCCACAAACCTTGATTAATGGAGTACTCCATTTTTGTAAAGTCGGCTTCGAAATTAAATTTTTTCAAATAATCAATCTCTTCCTGTCGGCTTAATAGCAGGTCGCGTGTTGGGGTTATAATTTCTATTTCGGGAGCGAGAACCTGAAAAGTGAGGTCGAAA
>WGCT01000518.1 GCA_015493625.1 Draconibacterium sp.
ATCTACAACCCAATTGCTATATCGTTAGTAAAGTTCGTTTTTAAAAAAAGATTTTTTTTACTATTTTCAAGCCCGGAAATTATTATTTTAATTCCGAAGATTGTTTTCATTCTATTTTTGGCAATCATTTTTTTCGAAGAATTTAAATCAATTTAAAACCTAATAATTATGGTAAATAAAATTACAAGTTTAGCCGAATACCTTCAAAAATATCAGGAAAGTGTTGCAGACCCCGATGGATTTTGGGGAAAAATTGCCGAGAGTCATTATTGGAGAAAAAAATGGGATAAGGTGCTCGACTATAGTTTTGAAGGTGACAATGCCCCCGATGTAAACTGGTTTGTAAATGGTAAACTAAACATTACCGAGAATATTTTTGAACGGAATATGCATTTACGGAAAAACCAAACAGCCATTATTTGGGAGCCCAACAATCCGGAAGAGAAAGAGGTTCGGTTAACCTATGGAGAACTTTTTGAAAAAGTAAACCAGTTTGCAAACGGACTAAAAAAGATTGGCGTTAAAAAAGGCGACCGGGTTGCTATTTATCTCCCTATGGTTCCCGAGCTGGCAATTGCCATGCTGGCCTGTGCCCGAATAGGAGCAATTCATTCCATTGTTTTTGCAGGGTTTTCGGCAACAGCACTTGCCGACCGGGTAAACGATGCTGAGTCGAATGTAATTATTACATCGGACGGAGGTTACCGCGGCACGAAAACAATTCCGCTAAAATCTATTGTTGACGAAGCCATTGAAAAATGCCCGACAGTAAAAAATACCATCGTATTAAATCGAACAGGAGAAGAAATAAATTGGGTTAAAGACCGCGATATTTGGTGGCACGATGTAATTAACGGTGTTTCAACCGAAAACATTGCCGAAGAGATGGATGCCGAAGATACGCTGTTTATCCTCTACACATCGGGTTCTACCGGAAAACCCAAAGGGGTGTTGCATACCATTGGCGGATATATGGTTTATTCAGAATATACATTCAAAAACGTTTTTCAGTATAGCGATGGCGACACCTACTGGTGCACAGCCGACATTGGTTGGGTTACCGGCCACTCTTACATTGTTTACGGGCCATTGTTAACCGGAGCCACTTCTATTATGTTCGAAGGAATTCCAACCTGGCCCGATGCAGGTCGTTTCTGGGAAATTGTTGATAAGTACAAAGTAAATCAGTTTTATACAGCACCAACAGCTATTCGTGCGCTGGTAGCCCAGGGCGACGAGTGGGTAACAAAACACGACCTCAGCTCGCTAAAAGTTCTCGGAACCGTTGGCGAACCCATTAACGAAGAGGCGTGGCGTTGGTATCACGATTTAGTTGGAAAAGGTCGATGCCCAATTGTCGATACTTGGTGGCAAACCGAAACAGGCGGAATTATGATTACTCCATTGGCGGGAATTACTCCAACCAAACCTTCGCTGGCTACATTGCCATTGCCGGGCGTTCAACCCATTTTAGTAGACCCGGAGGGGAAAGAGTTAAAAGGAAACAGTGTTGAAGGCATCTTGTGTATTAAACATCCCTGGCCGGGAATGTTACGCTCGCTTTACGGCGACCATAAACGGTGCTACCAAACCTACTTCTCTACTTTCCCGGGGCTCTATTTAACCGGCGACGGGGCAAAACGCGACGAGGAGGGCTACTACCGGATTATTGGCCGAATAGACGATGTAATTAATGTGTCGGGGCACCGAATTGGAACAGCAGAAGTTGAAGATGCAATCAATCAGCACCCGAAAGTAAACGAGTCGGCTGTTGTTGGTTATCCACACGAAATTAAAGGTTCGGGAATTTATGCCTATGTAATTTGCGACGATTTAACCGACGAAGAAGAAGAAAATATAGAAAACGAAATTAGGGCTACAGTTACAAAATTTATCGGGCCAATTGCCAAACCCGACAAAATTCAGATTGTACACGGATTACCCAAAACACGTTCGGGGAAAATTATGCGACGTATCTTACGAAAAATAGGAGAAGGCGATGCAACAAATTTAGGCGACACATCGACCCTGCTCGACCCAGGCGTTGTTGACGAAATTATAGACGGCGCCAAAGTAAAGGTAAAACGGTAACATCCTATAATAAAAAAGACATCTTCGTGCGAGGATGTCTTTTTTATTGAATTCAGTATTCCGTTTTAAAAAATACGACTGTATAATTACGACAGATAAAACTGCATGTATCGCCAGCTTTTCGATTGCAATAATTAAATTTATTGGTCATTTAAATCAAACCATTATTCCTGCAATACGGAGATAAACCAATAACGCGGATTCAAAAATAAATGTTGAAAAATATGTTGTTAAACAGCGATGAGCAAGATTGTTTTTTGGCATTGAATTACAATCTTTACATAAAATAATTCAACAACTACACTCTTGATTTTAATACGACGAATAACAAACTAAAAGAATTGTCTTATGCCCATAAAAAAACTAAACAGTATTTTTAAACCGAAACGAATTGCATTAATTGGCGTATCGAACAACCCGAAAAGTGTTGGAGGAATTACGTTACGAAATTTAGTTAGCGGAGGATTTAACGGTGTTGTTTATCCGGTAAATCCAAAACGCGAAGCCGTTTTCGGAATTCCCTGCTACCCCGACGTAAAGAGCTTGCCCAAAGTTCCCGACCTTGCCGTAATTATGACCGCAGCCAAATGGGTTCCTCAAATTCTTAAAGATTGCGGAGAACTGGGAATTCACGGAGTGATAATTATGTCGGCAGGATTTAAAGAGGCCGGCCCCGAAGGACAAAAACTGGAAGAGCAAATTAAAGCTGAAAAAGCAAAATTTCCCGACATGCGCGTTATTGGGCCAAATTGCCTTGGAATATTGGTTCCCGGATTAAATATGAATGTGAGTTTTGCTGACGGAATGCCTAAAAAAGGGCATGTAGCATTTATTTCGCAATCGGGGGCACTGTGCACTTCGGTACTCGACTGGGCATGCGAATCGAACATTGGATTTTCAAACTTTGTTTCAATAGGAAATTCGATGGACGTGAGTTTTGGCGATTTAATCGACTATTTTGGTCAAGACCCGAACACAAAATCGATAATTTTATACATTGAATCAATTTCCGACGCACGTGCTTTTATGTCGGCAGCACGTGCTTTCTCGCGCGAGAAACCCATAATAGTTTACAAATCGGGGCGTTTCCCCGAATCGGCAGCAGCGGCAGCTTCGCACACCGGAGCGTTGGCTTCCGAAGATTCGATTTACGATGCCGTTTTCCGCAGAGCAGGACTGGCAAGAGTTTTTAATTTTGGAAATATTTTCGATTTTACCGATTTAGTAGGTCGCCGGAGAATTCCAAAAGGAAACCGCCTCGCCATTGTTACAAATGCCGGCGGACCGGGAGTTATGGCTACCGATTCGCTTATTTCGCTGGGAGGAAAACTGGTTAAACTTTCCGACGAAACAATGCAAAAACTTAACGATTATCTTCCTCCATTCTGGTCGCATGGAAACCCGATTGATGTTTTGGGAGACGCCACTCCCGAGCGTTTTGCAAAATCGACAGAAATAATTCTGCAAGATAAAAATGTAGATGCCGTTTTAGTTTTACTAACACCACAAGCAATGACCGACCCCAACGCAACGGCAACGGCAATTGCAAAAATGGCAACAAAAACAACCAAATCGATTATGGCTGCATGGCTGGGTGGTGCAAGTATGCACGAAGGAGTCCATATTTTTAACGAAGCCGGAATTTCGAGTTTCTCGACACCCGAGCAAGCCATAAAAGCATTTATGACCCTCTCGAACTATTCGCAAAATCTAAAACTGCTTTACGAAACGCCCAAAGAGGTACCGGTCTCGTTTCAATACGACCGGAATGAGCTACGCGAAAAGTACCTAAAAAACGTATTTCCAAAGGCAAAAGTGCTGAATGAAGACGATTCAAAAATGTTAATTAACGACTATGGAATAGACACAACACACCCAACGCCGGCAACTACCGAAGACGAAGCCGTTGCTATTTCAGAAAAAAAAGGATATCCTGTTGTAATGAAAATTTACTCGCCCGACATTACACATAAATCAGATGTTGGAGGAGTAGCACTGAACATTAAGAATGCCGATATGATTCGGGCGAATTTCCGAAACATGATAAAAACCGTTGCCGAAAAACGCCCCAATGCAAAAATAGAGGGAGTTACCATTCAGAAAATGGTGGATACAAAAGATGCTGTTGAGCTTATTGTGGGCACAAAAAAAGACCCCGTTTTTGGGACAGTGATGTTAATTGGAATGGGTGGGACAACCGCCGAACTGTTTAACGACAAACGACTGGAATTTCCTCCGCTAAACGAACAGCTTGCAAAGCAAATGGTAAAATCGTTAAAAATTTATCCGTTGCTAAAAGGTTGGCGCGGCGATTCACCTAAAAACATCGATAAACTTATCGAAGCACTCATTCGAATGTCGTACCTCGCAGCCGACTACCCCGAAATTGAAGAGCTGGATATTAACCCGCTTATTGTTACACCCAACGATGTAATCGCACTCGACGCACGAATTGTGGTCGACAAAAAGCTACTTGAAACTCCGGCAAAAGAGTATTCGCACCTAATTTTACGCCCTTACCCCGAAAGTCTGATAAAAGAAGCAACGTTAAAAGACGGAACAAAAATAACGCTGCGCCCCATAAAACCCGAAGACGAACCGATGTGGCTCGAAATGTTGACAAGTTGTTCAAAAGAGTCGATTTATCACCGGTTTAGGTACGATTTCTATTTCGACTCGCACGAAATTGCATCGCAGTTCTGCTTTATCGATTACGACCGCGAAATTGCCATTGTTGCCGAAGTTAATTTTGAAGGAGAGAAAAAACTGATTGGTGTTGGCCGTTTAATTGCCGACCCCGACATAGAAATGATGGAATATGCAATTCTGATTACCGATACATGGCAGAAAAAAGAGCTCGGCTTTACCATCACAAAATATTGTTTGGAAATTGCACAATCGAGAGGAATAAAATCGTTGACAGCAGAAACAACAACCGACAATAAACCGATGATTTCAGTATTCAGAAAATTAAATTTCAAAATTAAATTTAACGAAGACACAACGGTAACGGTGACCAAAAACATTTCGGAAGAGAATTAACGGCATTCGTAATACAAGGGTTTTACATCCCTGTTAAAATTATGCCAACCAATATTTAGGTAAATTCGTTTAACTTCCTATTTTTACAGTTTCGCTTTTTCAAATAAAACAGATATGAATTCCTCGAAAATAAGAGAAGTTGTGCAACTTATACGAACTGCAAAATATGCAGTTGCATTTACCGGAGCCGGCATTTCTGTTGCAAGCGGAATTCCTCCTTTCAGAGGCGAAAACGGACTTTGGAACACCACCGACCCTATTTTTCTGGAAATTGAATTTTTCAATAAAAAACCGCTACAGTCGTGGCAAAAAATAAAGGAGATTTTTTACGACAAACTGGGCGATGCCGAACCAAATATCGCCCATAAAGTGCTTGCAAAAATGGAAACACGAAGTTTTCTTGAATCGGTTACAACGCAAAACATCGACCACCTGCACCAAAAAGCCGGAAGTAAAACAGTTTACGAACTGCACGGAACCTACAAACAGCTAATTTGTACGAAGTGCCAGTCGGAATACGATATGAGTTTTGCCAATCTCGATTATTTGCCTCCCACCTGTTTTGTTTGCAAAGGAATATTAAAACCAAATATTGTATTCTTTAACGAACCCATTCCGAAATTTGCAAAAGAACACGCTTTTGAAGAGGCAAAAAAAGCCGACGTTTTTATTATTATTGGCACAAATGCCGAGGTGCTTCCGGCAGCAAATATTCCAATAGTGGCTAAAGAAACCGGAGCAAAAATTATTGAAATTAATATTCAACCCTCGCATTTTACAAATACCATTACCGACATATTTATTGAAATGGAAGCCTCGGAAGCAATGAAAAAAATTGGCGAATTACTCTATTTGTAACGAAAAACTGCATATTAATGTAAATAATATCTTTATCATTGCTGCATTTTACAACTGTCTCTTATACACATCTCCGA
>WGCT01000519.1 GCA_015493625.1 Draconibacterium sp.
ACATTGAACATTATATAAGATTAATTGTTTTTAATGTAGTTAACGAGAGGGTTATAAACATATGCTAATCAACATAAGTTTGTGATAAATTTCTTAATAAAATAGTGTTCCGTTAACGCAAACGATATTTAAAAATTATTAATTTTGTGACCTTTGTCACACTTAAAAATCGATATTTATGATTCTTGGATTACTAAAAGAGCCGGGAGATGAAACCCGGGTAGCCTTACTTCCGGAAGGTGTAAAAACTTTTACCAGTCTGAAAGTAGAGGTTTTGGTTGAACAGGAAGCGGGAGCAACCGCTTTTGCAACCAATGCCGACTACGAAGCAATTGGCGCAAAAGTATTAAGCCGGGCCGACATTTTTGAACAAGCAGAAGTTTTGTTACAAATTCAGCCCCCGTCCGACGACGATATTCAGAAAATTAAAACCACGCAGGTTTGGATAAGTGCATTTAATCCGCTTTGGGAAACCCAGTTAGTAAAAACCTTCCTCGATAAAGGAATTACAACGTTTAGTCTCGACCTTATTCCGCGAACATCGCGTGCACAAGCCATGGATATTTTATCGTCGATGGCAACAGTTTCGGGATACATGGCTGTTTTAGAAGCAGCGATAAAACTGCCCACTTTTTTCCCAATGTTTATGACCGCTGCAGGAACCATTCGGCCGGCAAACGTTTTAATATTAGGAGCCGGAGTTGCCGGATTACAAGCTATTGCAACTTCGCGAAAATTGGGTGCACAAGTTCAGGTGTTCGATGTTCGCTCGGCTGTGAAAGAGGAGGTAATGAGTTTGGGAGGCAAATTTGTTGAAGTTGAAGGAGCAACCGAAGATGCTGCCGCCGGTGGTTATGCCGTTGAACAAACCGAAGAGTTCAAGAAAAAACAGCAGCAAGCGATTAACGACCATGCAGCAAAAGCAAATGTTATAATTTGTACGGCACAAATTCCGGGAAGAAAAGCTCCTCTTTTAATTCCTAAAGAAGCTGTTGATGCCATGAAACCCGGTTCGGTTATTATCGACTTGGCAGCATCGAGTGGAGGAAACTGCGAGCTGACAATAAACAACGAAACAGTTAATTATAACGGAGTTTCTATTATTGGCCAGTCGAATTATCCGGCACAAATGCCCGTTGATGCCAGCAGAATGTTTGGGAAAAATGTTCTAAACTTTATGAAATTAATAATTGGCGAAGAGGGCGAATTGAGACTCAATTTTGAAGATGATATTGTAAAAGGAACCTGCATTACTCACGCCAAAGAGATTTATAACGAGCGGGTAAAATCGATAATAGAAAAAGCATAAAATAGATAAAAATGGAAGTATTAAAATTTTTCTTTGAATATAAAGAAGCCATATTCATCATCGCTCTATCCATATTTGTGGGTATTGAAGTGATTTCGAATGTTCCGGCAGTTTTGCACACCCCGTTAATGTCGGGGGCAAATGCAATTAGTGGAGTTATTATTATTGGCGGCATTATTTTAGTAGGCCACGCCGACCTCTCAAAATTTTCGTTAAGTCTTGTGCTCGGAATATTAGCACTCATTTTTGGTACACTTAACGTGGTTGGTGGTTTTGCTGTAACCGACAGGATGTTAGAAATGTTTAAAAAGAAAAAAAAGTAGGGAATTATGGATAAAATTATAGGAACATTAAATGGGATTAACTTTACCATTGGCGACACATTACTTGAATTAAGTTACCTGATTGCCGCACTTTTATTTGTTTTTGGGCTGAAACTACTCTCGCACCCCGAAACCGCCAGACGGGGAAACTTATGGGCTGCCGGCGGAATGGGACTTGCCATGCTGACAACACTGTTGCTACACAAAGCTCCAAACGGTTCGGGAATACCATTAACCAACGTATGGATTATTCTTGCCTCAATTGGTGTGGGGTCGGTAATTGGATGGATTGTAGCACGTAAAATTAAAATGACCGCTATGCCGCAACTGGTATCGATATATAATGCTACCGGTGGTGCCGCATCAATGTTGGTTGCACTTTTAGAATATCCGAATGCAGTAGCCGGCGATGTAAGTTCAATATTGGTAACGGTTTTAGGGTTGGTAATTGGTGCCATTGCTTTTAGCGGAAGTATGATAGCTTATGGTAAGCTCGACGGTAAAGTTGGCGATATTATGAAACCATTTATGACCTACCTCAATCTGGTTTTACTAATTGTAACCATTGCACTAACAGTATTTATTATTATTTCGCCTAACGAGCCCTCGGAAATGATTTGGGCAATTTACACACTTATGGCTCTCTCGCTTATATACGGAATTATGTTTGTTATGCCAATTGGTGGTGCCGACATGCCGGTTGTTATTTCGCTGCTCAACTCGTTAACAGGAATTGCAGCAGCAATGGCAGGTTTTATTTACAGCAACGAAGCTATGATTTTGGGTGGAATTCTTGTTGGAGCAGCAGGAATGATACTTACTATGCTGATGTGTAAAGCAATGAACCGGTCGTTACTAAATGTAATTATTGGAGCATTTGGCGGTGGCGGAGCAGCCGGTGCAGGAAACGAACACGGTACAATAAAAGAGATTCAACTTAGCGATGCCGCCGTTCTTTTAAGCTATTCGCAAAAAATAGTTATTATTCCCGGATACGGACTTGCCGTGGCACAAGCTCAACACATTGCTCACGAACTCGACACACTGTTAGAAGGAAAAGGTGTTGAAGTTAAATATGCTATTCATCCGGTAGCAGGCCGTATGCCGGGGCACATGAACGTTCTGCTCGCCGAAGCCGATGTTCCTTACGAGAAACTTGTAGAAATGGATGATATAAATCCGGATATGCCAAACGTAGACGTTGCCATTGTTATTGGTGCTAACGATGTAGTTAATCCGGCTGCTTACGACGACCCATCGAGCCCCATTTACGGAATGCCGATTATAGACGCTCACCTCGCAAAAAACATTATTATTATGAAACGAGGAATGGGAAAAGGATATGCCGGAATTGAGAATTTCCTCTTCTTTAACGAGAAAACCCGGATGTTATTTGGCGATGCAAAAAGCTCGATAACCAAACTGGTTAGCGAAATAAAAAGTATGTAACTTATTTTTTTAAAGGATTACACTCCGAGGGGTTGTGAAGGCATAAAATGACTGGATAGGTCACTCCCCTTCACAACCCCTATTTTGTTAATGAAGGCGAGCATTTTCATGCTTTAGATTGGAGTCTACTGATTTTTACGGATATATCAAATTAGGGTCATTTATATCTATAAGTTGGCGGTAATTTAAAAAAATGAAATAATCAATATTAATGGTTCGGTACATTTTTATAAACATCTCATAAACAGAGAATTATAAGACATAAAGTGATT
Source organism: Draconibacterium sp. (assembly GCA_015493625.1). Taxonomy (GTDB): domain Bacteria; phylum Bacteroidota; class Bacteroidia; order Bacteroidales; family Prolixibacteraceae; genus Draconibacterium. The sequence continues at coordinate 3,354 of WGCT01000519.1, forward strand.
GTCGTAATTTGCTAAAAATCAGACCTTTGCGACTTTGCGGCTTTGCGAGAAACAAAAATTTAACGAAGTATTGTTCAATAAAACAACAATTTTAATAATTGAGTTCGAGCTTACGGTAATTTTCACGTAAGGTTGTCTCTACAAAAAAAGATTAAGTATGAAAGCTGAAAAACCAAATTATGCATTGCCCGTGGCAATGATGTTCTTCCTGTTTTTTATTATTGCGTTTGTTACCGGGCTACCAAGCCCAATGGGAGTAATTGTAAAAGAGCAATTTGCTCTTTCAAACTTTCAGGCACAGCTTGGGTTTTTTGCTAACTTTCTCGCCTACCTGTTTATGGGTATTCCGGCAGGAATTATGGTTGAAAAACTGGGATACAAAAGAACAGCATTAATTGCACTGGTAATGGGGTTTGCCGGAGTTTTCATAATGTTCTTGGGTGGCCAATTTAAGTCGTTTAATATTTACATTACAGGTGCATTTGTTGCTGGTTTTACTATGGCAACACTAAATACTGTTGTTAATCCAATGTTAACGGTTTTGGGTTCAGAGAAAGGTGCTAACCAACGGTTGAACTTTGGTGGCGCACTTAACTCGTTGGGTGCTACAATCGTTCCTATAGTTGGTGGATGGTTAATGGGAAGCACTGCATCGAAACAGATTGAAGATGTAAATCCGCTTCTTTTCCTTGCTATGGGAATTTTTGCCGTAGTCTTTTTGGTTCTTCTGTTTGTTAAAATTCCGGAACCTGAAGTTGCAAAAAATGAAAACATAATGGACAGCATTAAGCATGTTTTCTCATTTAGCCACTTCTCTTATGGTGTGGTAGCAATTTTCCTTTATGTTGGAATTGAAGTTGGTATTCCGAGTATTGCAAATTTATACATGGTTAACGAGCTTAGTTTCGATCCGGCAATTGCAGGAAGTCTTGTGGGTACCTATTGGTTTTTAATGTTAATTGGAAGATTATTTGGGGGATTTTTAGGCAAAACATTTTCGAGTAAGCAGATGATGATATTTGTTTCGTCGTTAGGCTTGATATTAATTGGAATTGCAATTCTTAATCCTGCTGTTACCGTTAGAATGCCTGGTATTGCAAGCGATTTATCTGTTAAATTTGTTCAAGTTCCACTCTCGATAATGTTTATTGCATTTGCCGGATTATGTACTTCGGTAATGTGGCCGGGTGTATTTAACCTTGCAACAATTGGTTTGGGGAAATACATGGGAATCGGTTCAGGCGTATTTATGACTATGGTTGTTGGTGGTGGAATTTTACCTGCTTTGCAAGGCGGAGTTGCTGATATGACAACCTATCTTACAAGTTACTGGGTAATTATGCTGGCATTAGGATACCTGCTTTTCTATGCACTGGTAGGAAGTAAGGTTCATAAAAGAGCCGATAATAAAGAAATTTAATAGTTATTCAATTAACCCTTTCGGCTATTTTCGAAAGGTTTATTTTTTTATATAATGAAACGAGCATGACAAATAATTGTCACACAAGAAAATCAATATAGAGCGAGTTATCATAAAGGGATGCTTATGGTACATCGAATACCCGCAAAGCAATCCCTCTGGGACTTTGAAAATAAAAATTATAATAAGATGAAGAAAGTTGCAATAGGAGTTGATATTGGCGGAACAAATACTGCCATTGGAGTAGTAGATCCGGAAGGAAACGTTATGGTTAATAGTGGTATTCCAACACCATCACACGGAGACATTAACCAGTATATTTCAGATTTATCGGAAGCCATTAACGGGCTTATTAATTCGGTTAAACTTTTAAATGACGATATTCAGGTTCTTGGAATCGGAATTGGTGCACCCAACGGAAACTACTATAACGGAACCATTGAATATGCTACAAATTTATCTTTTAACGGAGTGGTTCACCTGGTAAAACTCCTTCGGAGCCATTTCCCAGATATGCAAGCACTGGCATTAACAAACGATGCAAATGCTGCCGCAATTGGCGAAATGATATACGGTGGAGCTAAAGGAATGCAGAATTTTGTAATGATGACTTTAGGAACCGGTGTGGGAAGTGGTGTTGTTGTGAACGGAGAACTTGTTTATGGAAGCGATGGTTTTGCCGGAGAAATAGGGCACACTACATTGGTTGCCGGTGGACGCCCGTGTGGCTGTTCGGCATTGGGGCATTTAGAAGCATATTGCTCGGCACCCGGAATGAAACGAACTGCTTTCGAATTGTTGGCTCATTACAATGCTAACGACAGTTTGTTGGCCGATAAATCGTACAAAGAGTTAGACTCAAAAATGATTTATGACGCTGCTGTTCAAGGCGACAAAGTAGCTCTTGAAGTGTTCGAAAAAACAGGTGCATGGCTAGGTCAGGGATTGGCCGATACTGTACACCATTTGAGCCCCGAAGCAATTTTCCTTTTCGGTGGCCCAACTGCTGCTGGCGATTTTATTTTTAAACCAACAAAAGAGGGAATGGAAAAACATCTTCTTCCTATTTTTAAAAATAAAATACCAATTCTTCCATCGAAATTAAAAGCCGGCGATGCTGCTATTGTTGGAGCAAGTGCACTGGTTTGGAAGGAGTT
>WGCT01000520.1 GCA_015493625.1 Draconibacterium sp.
CTCACATATAAATCGATGTGCTTTTTTATTACGTCATCATTCAACTCTTGCGCATAACTTTTAACATACTGGTAACTTGATGCAGGATTTTCAAAAGCAAATTCAATGCTTTTTCGCAAAACCCTATTTACTTTTTGTTGAGTTTCAGTATCAAATTTACGATGAATTACAATTCCTCCCAATGGAATCGGGCTTTTGGTTTTCTCTTCCCACTCTTCGCCCAAATCAATTATTTTTTTTAGTCCTCGCTCTTTATACGTAAACCGGTTTTCGTGAATAATAACACCGGCATCGGCCTCGCCGTCTAAAATAGCCGCTTCTATATCTGAAAAAAGATACTCCTTTTTCTCTTTTACCTTCGGAAAAACGATGCTAAACAAAAGATTTGCCGTGGTGTATTTTCCCGGAATTGCCACTTTTGCATCGTGCACTTCGTCGGGGTAAATTTTACGTTTACTAATTAACAGCGGGCCATTTTTATACCCCAAAGCACTGCCCGAGGTAAGTAGCTTGTAGTGGTTTGCAATGTGCGCAAATGCGTGGTAACTCAGTTTTGTTATATCGATATTGCCGGCAAAAGCATTGTTGTTCAACTCCTCAACATCGGCCAAAACAACATCGAATTCCAGTCCTTCGGTATCGATTTTATGATGAATTAGTGCATCGAAAATAAAGGTGTCGTTGGGGCACGTAGAAAAGCCTAATGAAAGTTTCATAGTTTAAATTTTGCTCAAAAATAGCAAAATCAATGAACCTGAACAGCAAGATTTTTAAGAACCGAAAGTGTTGCCAATTTTAAATTTTCGAGAGCGAGCGGAATATTCCACTTCGACGAGTCGCGAGGTTCTACAAAATTAGAGATAGCACGAATTTGGGCGCACGCAACACCCAAAGCATTGCAAACAAAAAAAACTGCGGCTCCTTCCATCGACTCAACTTGTGCCGAAAATTTCCGGTGTATTGCGTCGATGCTTGCCTTTTCCCCATGGCTTTTATTGGTTGTAATGCCACGAACTTTTTTAAAGTCTGCAAAGTCGATTAAATGCGAAGATTTTAACTGCCCGTTTTCGAAAGGATAGTCGTTTAGGTCGATAAACCCCGCTTCGAAAAGTGTTAAAAATTCGTCGGTTTTTTCAATTCCCAAATCGGCAAATTCATCGGAAACAACATTTACAATTTCGCCAATTTCGAGTTCGTGCAACAAACTTCCGGCAATACCAATATTCAGAACTAAATTGTAGTTGCTATTGTTTAATGTTTGCGTTAAGTGGAATGTAGTAAATGTCGTTCCAATCCCCGACACAAGAATATCAATATCTATTTCTCCAAGCTTATACTGTTTTAAAAAATCACTCTTTTCTTCAACAAAAACAAGCTCGTCGATTAGTAATTTTACCTCCATTTGTGTGGCTGCAACTATCAGAATCTTCATATCCCAATTTTAATAAAAATTATTTATTCAGTAAACCATCCAACTATTCATACTGTTTTTATGAAAAAAAGTTAATCTTTGTAGTAAATAAAATCTAAAAATTATGGGTTCTCCAAAAATTAATCAGTCAAAAGGATACGAGAGAATTGATTCTTTCGACGAAGATCTTACAAAAGCGCTTTCCGAGAATTATAGAAATATTTTAGAGTTAATAGGAGAAGATATTTTTAGAGAAGGTCTCGATAAAACACCGGTGCGAGTTGCCAAGTCGATGCAGTTTTTGTTACAGGGCTACAAAACCGACCCGGTAGAGATTTTGAAATCGGCAATGTTTAAAGAAGATTACCGGCAAATGGTAATTGTAAAAGACATTGAAATTTATTCGATGTGCGAACACCACTTGCTTCCGTTTTTTGGGAAGGCACATGTTGCCTACATTCCAAACGGAGTAATTACCGGACTGAGTAAAATTGCCCGTGTTGTCGATGTTTTTTCGCGCAGGTTGCAGGTTCAGGAGCGCCTCACAACGCAAATTAAAGACTGTATTCAAGACACGCTAAATCCGCTGGGAGTAGCAGTTGTTATAGAGGCGCAGCACCTTTGTATGCAAATGCGGGGCATTCAAAAACAACATTCAATTACAACTACATCCGATTTTACAGGAGCGTTTCAAAAAACAGCTACCCGCGAAGAGTTTATAAAACTGATTGGGACAAAACTGAGTTAATTTGCTATAAAAACTCGAGACAAACAGGAGCCGGAAGTTGTATCTCATTTCCGGTAAACACGGGAGTTCCTGTTTCAGTATCTATTTTAAAGACGGTAATATTTCCACTTTTCTGGTTAGCCACCAGCATAAATTTACCATCGGGGGAAAGCACAAAATTACGCGGCCAGTTCCCCTCAACCGAAACGGTTTTTAAAAACTCCAGTTGGTGCGAGTTTTCAAGAACTTTAAAAATGGTAATAGAATTATGCCCGCGGTTTGAACCGTACAAAAAACGGCCATCCATTGAAATATGAACATCGGCACAATAACTTTCGCCTTCATAATTGTGTGGCAAAGTCGAAATTGTTTGAACAATTTCCCAATTCTTATTTGCTTTTTTTACCACCGAAATGGTTGAATTTATCTCGCCAATTACATAAATAGTTTTTTCATCGCTGTTAAATTCGAAATGGCGCGGGCCGGTACCTGCTGTAAGCTTAACAAATTGCTGTCCGTAACGATTTAAAATACCATTTTCTAAATGATAAATATTAAGTTGGTCGGTTCCTAAATCGGCACTAAATACGGTATTGTCGAAAGGCGAGAATTTTATTGAATGAGCATGTGCCGAGTTTTGATTTGGTTTATGCGGTCCCGAACCACTATTCTGAATTACAGTACTTGCCGGCTGTAAACTTCCGTTGCTGCTAACGGGGTAAAGCGATGTTGTTCCGCCTGCATAAGTTGCAATGGCTACATATTTTCCATCGTTAGAAACATCGACCTGGCATGGGCCGGCACCGTTCGAAATCTGTTTATTCAGAAAATGCAAATTGCCATTCTCTTCAATTTTGTAGGCCACAACATAACCGCCGCTTTTTTCAATAGCAGGAGTTGTGCGCGAAACAGAATAGAGGAATTTTCTATCTTTCGAGATTTTTAGAAACGATGGATTATCGATTCCTTTAAAAACTTTTACCAACGAAATTTTACCCGACCCCGAGTTAAAATCGCACAAATAAATTCCTTTAGCGCCTTCCGAAGTAAATGTACCCACATACAGTTTTAATGTTTTGTTTTGCCCGCTCGAAATCAGCGAGACCAAAACAAATAGTATTACAAGAAAATTATTCTTCATAACAATATTGTTTTTTTTATGATGAAATTGATAAACAACTTCTGTTTATAACCGGGAACCCGTGTTAAAACCTCATCGTGTAAAAGAATAAAAGTAGCATTTGATTTTTAATATACACCTAAACGAGCTCTATTTTTTATCGGCTCAAAAAAAAATATTTTCCACAGAGCTTATTTTTAGCTAAATTGCTAAACATTTTATTCAGGAAGAATAGGATAGCTTTTTTTCATAAACTTTTTTATATTTTTAGGCAAAAGAATTAGCAATGACCAACTCCAAGAACAATAGTAAATACAAGGTGTATGTAGTTGAAGACAACATTTTATACGCACGAATACTAAAGAAACAACTTGTAGACGAAAATTATCAGGTTAAAGTTTTTCATAACGGAACCGATTTTATTAATTGTATCGATGAAAAACCCGACGTAATTACACTCGATTACACACTGCCCGATATGACCGGGCACGATGTTTTGAAAAAGATACAAGAAAAACTTCCCGACTCGAATGTTATTGTTATTTCGGCGCAGGAGAATATTGATACTGCCATTAGTTTAATGAAAAACGGGGCGTACGATTATATAATGAAAGCACCCGATACGCGCGAAAGGCTGAGTAACATTATTAAAAATATACACCGAACCGATGAGCTGCAAACCGAGAACCTGATTTTAAAAGATGCTATTAAAGAGAAATTCAGTTTTAAAAATTTAATAAAAGGAAATAGTCGCGAAATCGATCATGTTTTCGATTTAATGAACAAAGCAATTCAAACCAATATTTCTGTTTCCATTTCGGGAGAAACCGGAACAGGGAAAGAGTTGGTTGCCAAAGGAATTCATTTCAATTCGAAAAGAAGAAACAAACCGTTTGTGGCCGTTAACGTATCTGCCATTCCCGAAGGATTGGTCGAGAGTGAACTCTTCGGGCACGAAAAAGGAGCATTTACCGGTGCCGATACACAAAAACAGGGAAAGTTTGAACAGGCAAATGGAGGAACACTTTTTTTAGACGAAATTGCCGACCTTAACCTAAATACACAAGCAAAAATTTTGCGCGTTATTCAAGAGCGGGAAGTGGTTCGTTTGGGCGGGTCAAAAACCATCTCTATTGATGTGCGAATAATTACTGCAACACACAAAAATCTGGCAGCACTGGCAGCAAAAGGCTCATTCCGACAAGATTTATACTATCGGTTACTCGGCCTGCCCATTGAAGTTCCACCATTGCGCCAGCGCGGAAACGATATTATTTTACTGGCTAAATATTTTTCCGACGAATTTTGTAAAGACAACCAAATGGATGCAAAATCAATCTCGTCGGATGCAAAAAAAGTACTGCTTTCGTATCATTATCCCGGAAATGTTCGCGAGCTGAAAGCCGTAATGGAATTGGCCTGCGTAATGTCGACACGCAATGTGATTAACCCCAACCATTTAAATATGAATGTTGAGGAGAATATGCAAAACTTGTTGGCTTCGGAAAAAACACTCGATGAATATAACCGCGAAATTATTTTATATTTTCTCAATAAATACAACCAAAATGTTCGTATGGTTGCATCGAAACTTGGCATTGGCAAATCGACCATTTACAGAATGTTGCAAAAAGTAAATTAAACATTTGTTATTTGGGAAAAGCTATGTGGTTTGAGTATATTGTTATCTCGTGTTTTCTTATCTAAACGTTTCTTTATCTTTCGATAAATGAGATACAGCGGTAAAATATTACCTTTCCCCGAATTTTGTGCCAATATTTAGCACATTTTTTAAATATTTGTATTTTTAAAATAAAAGCAGATAATTATGAGAAGGTTTTTAATTGTAATCATAGCCATTACAAGTGGTTTTTTATTTTCGAGTTGCGGGTACAACAAGATGGTTGATATGGACGAGCAGGTAACTTCGGCGTGGGCACAGGTTGAAAATGTTTACCAGCGCCGGGCCGACTTAATTCCGAACTTGGTAAATACGGTAAAAGGGTATGCAACCCACGAAAAAGAGACACTGGAAGGTGTTATTGAAGCACGTTCAAAAGCAACGGCAATAAATATCGACCCGTCGAAAATGACTCCTGAAACCATGAAACAGTTTAATCAGGCTCAAGACGGATTATCGTCGGCATTAAGTAAATTAATGGTGGTGGTTGAACGGTATCCCGACCTGAAAGCCAATCAAAACTTTTTAGATTTGCAAGCGCAATTAGAAGGTACAGAGAATCGTATTGCGGTAGAACGGCGTAAATTCAACGAAACAACAAAAAATTACAACGCCTATATCCGGAAATTTCCACGTGTTATTTATGCAGGCTGGTTTGGGTTCGAGAAAAAACCCTATTTCGAAGCACAACAAGGAGCAGAAAAAGCTCCCGAAGTAAAATTTTAATTAAGAAAAAATGAGTGTTCAAAAATATTTTACCGAAGAGGATAAACTACAAATTACAAATGCAATTCGCGTTGCAGAGAACAATACTTCGGGCGAAATTAGGGTGCATATCGAAAAATATTGCAAAAGCAATGTGTTAGACCGTGCAGCTTATATTTTCGAAAAACTAAAAATGCACAAGACCGAACTTAGAAACGGAGTCTTGTTTTATGTGGCCATAGAAGATAAAAAATTTGCCATTTTGGGCGACGTTGGCATTAACCAAAAAGTACCCGATAATTTCTGGGAAAAGATAAAAAACGATGTTTTCGAAACGTTTAAAGAAAAGCGTTATGCCGAAGGTTTGGCCAACGGCATTATTAAAGCTGGCGAACAGCTTAAAGAGCATTTCCCTCATCAGGATGACGATGTAAACGAATTGTCGGACGAAATTTCGTTTGGTAAAAATTAAATAAAATAAAATATTCATGATAAAAGATTTCACACACAGAAATACGATTTAGTTGAAACACTAGTATTCTTGTCTTGTGTCTTGATTCTTATATCGTGATTCTAAATTTTAAACACATGAAGAAGATAATCATTATACTCGTTACCATTTTTAGTGTGGCATCGATTTTACATGCCGAAATTCCGCAACGACCAAACCCTCCGCGGTTAGTTAACGATTTTGCCAATGTATTAAGCAACAACGAAAAAACAAGTTTAGAGAACGATTTGGTAAAATTTGCCCGCGAAACTTCAACACAAATTGTTGTGGTTACAGTTCCCGATTTAGAAGGGAACGACCCCGCTGACTATGCATTCAAACTGGGAGAGAAATGGGGTGTGGGACAGAAAAAGAACAACAACGGAATTGTTGTTTTGTTAAAACCAAAAAACAGCCATGGCAAAGGGCAGGTTTTTATTGCCACCGGTTACGGATTAGAAGGCGTTTTACCCGATGCCGTTGTTAACGGTGCAATAATCGATAACGAAATGATTCCACGCTTTAAACAAAACGACTATTTTGGCGGGTTGGTAAGTGGAATTAACGTAATGAAAGAGATTACACGCGGTGAATATACTGCGGCTACTTATCAAAAAAGAGCTGCCAACAACAAAGGTTCTGTTGTTCCATTCATTGTTTTACTTTTCGTTTTTGTTTTCTCGATATTTGGAAGAAGCCGGCGCAGACGTTACTATTCTCCAGGCAGAAGTTTACCTTTTTGGCTTGGTATGGGAATGATGTCGGGAGGACATTCGGGAGGCGGTTCATTTAATGACTTTTCGTCGGGAGGCGGCGGTTTTGGTGGTTTTGGCGGCGGTAGTTTTGGCGGCGGTGGCGCCGGAGGAAGCTGGTAAAAACACAATAAACTATGCCTGAACTTTATGCACAAGTAATTTTGCCTCTCTCGTTGCACAATTCGTACACCTACAAAGTGCCGGAATTGTTACACGGGTTAATAAAACCCGGACAGAGAGTAATTGTGCAATTCGGGCAAAAAAAGTTGTATGCCGCACTGGTTTTTTCTCTTTCTACCACGAAACCCAATAACGTTGAAGTAAAAGAAATTCAACAAATATTAGATGAAAACCCCATTGTTTTGCCGAACAATTTTGAGCTGTGGAACTGGATGGCAAAATATTACTGCGCAACTTTAGGTGATGTGTTCAGAGCCGCATTACCAACCGGATTAAAACTCGAAAGCAAATCGAAACTGTTTTTAACCGGTGCCGATGTAGAAACAAAACTCTCGGAGAAGGAGCATTTTATTCTCCAACAACTCGAAAATGGCGTTTCGCTCTTGTC
>WGCT01000521.1 GCA_015493625.1 Draconibacterium sp.
ATCCAAATCTATTCAGAGCCTATTCTTCCGATTCCTTTATTATTAATACGTTATCTTTTTTTATAATCTGAGGAATTTTCAGAATATCGGTTATTGCCCACTGTTCTGCGTTGTTATTTTGCAAATCAATCCCAATCGAAGAATACCGATTGGGGTAATTTAAATAGTTTAATAGAGTTGGCATAATATCAATTTGCTGTGCAATTTTACTATTTTTTCCTTTAATACTTCCATCGGGGGTGTAAAAAAATAGAGGAATGGCAAAAGCTTTTTTTGTTGTGGCATACTCTTTATGCCATGGAGTTATTGAATGGTCGGCTGTAAAGACGAATATAGTATTGTTAAACCAAGGCATTTTCGAAACGGTTTCAAAATATTTTTTTATCGAATAATCGGAATATTCAATGCATTTACAAATCGGGTTTCCTCCCTCACTAAATTTTCCTTTGTATTTGGTTGGCAAATCGTATGGGTTGTGCGACGACAGATTAAATACTGCTGAGAAGAACGGCTGTTCTGTCTCTTTTTGCTTTTGTGCCATAAATTGCAAAAACGGTTCGTCCCAAATTCCCCAGGTTCCATCGAATTCGTTTTCGTTATTAAACTCTGTTCGTCCGTAATATTCGTCTATTCCGGCTCTTTTGCAATACTCGTCGAATGCCATCGAGCCGTTATCGGCTCCGTGAAAGAACTGGGTTTTGTATCCTTCTGTTTTTAATAGCGAGGCAATGCTAACCACTTTGTTTCCGGTTGGTTTATTAATAATTGCCGGAACCGAGGCAAATATTGCCGGTATTGCATCAATGCTTCGTCTGCCGTTGGCATATCCGTTTGTAAAATAGTAGCTGTGTTGCATTAACGAATCGAGAAAAGGAGTGTGCCCTTTGTAATGCCCGTCTTCGAGTGTCGGGTTTAACAACCCCGATGCTTCGCGTGTAAAACTTTCTAAAATAAAAATTACAACATTCTTTTTCTTGAAAACCGAATCTTGTTTCGGGGTGTTAATTTTTGGCTTTAGCAGTGGCAGCGAAACCGTTTGTGGTTTAAAAACAGAAAGAAAAATATTGTAGGGTGTGTTTGTTATGGCAGCTACTTCAAACAAGTTATTTGTGCTTTTCAGAGCATCGGTGGTAAGGAGTACTTTTTTAAAAGGAATAAAACTCCACGAAGCTCCGGTACCACCCAAATAAAAAATAATTATTAAAATAGCAACAATGGTTTTTCGCGACAACGATTCGAGAAAACGGAATCTGATTCTTCCAATTCTGTTGTATCCTCTAACAATTAGTGCAATAAACGCAGCTAAAAACAGAAGAGCATACCAATATACACCTAAAAACTCCCATAGCAGTGCTCCCATATTTTTTTGAGTTCCCAAATAAAAGGTAAAAAATCGTATGGTCAGGCGTTCCATTGTATAGGGAAAATAGAAAATGTCGATGATGTTTACAACAATGGCAAGAAGATTTATGGTAATAAAAAAAGTTTTTAATAGTTGTTTAATAATTTTGTCGAGTGGTTTTTTATAATCGAATAGCATTAAAAAAACATACGGCGCATTAATAATAAGCACAATGGCTATGTCGAATTTTAATCCGGCTTTAAGTATGCCCAACGTATTCCAAAGGTCAAATCCGGGAAAAAAAACGTTGTTTAGTACCAAAAATAAAAGCCGGCAAATTTCTAAAGCCAGCATTACAATTGTTAGTCGTAGTGTTATTTGTAGTAGTGTATTTAATAACTTCATACAGTAAAAATTGGTTAAAAACTCACCTCAATTCGCAATCGAATTCCATGTTTCGATGAGAATTGATTATATATTTCTGACCGGTTTAAGCGGCAAATATATTCTATTCTTAGCACTTTAAAAATATTTGTTATTCCAAATCCTAATTCGGCATACGGATTAGCAAGTGGTTTTTGTATAAATGCAGGCATCTCGAAGATGTTTTTATGGTTGCCGGTTTGTGCTCCCCAAAAGCTTTTAAATGTCATCGTTTCGCGTAAATTTAACCTTTTTATTAGAGGAATTTTTCCGAATATAAAGCCACCTCCGTTTAAACTTAAATGAAGATTCCCGTACAAATTGGCTGCAAACGATGTGTTGTGTAGCAGATTGTAATGAAATCGTGCATATCCTAAATCTTGTGTTCCGCGTGGCATAAAAAGTAGCGGGTAGGGAACATCTCCGAAAACATAGCCGCCGCTAAATAATATTTTTACGAATGCCGCTCCGAAATTCAATCGGTTTTTTAGAGAAACATTTACATTGAAATAGGGATTCGATGTTGTTGTTTGTCCGTTTGTAAACGAATATTTGGCAAAAACAGTTGATAAATGGATAACCGGCTTTTGGTTTCCGTAATATATCCTGTAAAAGAATCCTTCGTCGAACGGCTGCCCGAATGAGAACCTGAAATTGGTTAAAACTCCATAATTATTAAACGAGCCAATTGCATTCCCGTTTTGAATAAACGGTACATTTGCGTTGCTGTAATAGCGGCTGAAAAACGGGCGAACGGTAATTCCAATGTCTTTAACAAGTTGGTGCTCTATCGAGAAACTTACTTTTTTTTGTTTTACCATATATGGGTTTGGAACCTTTGTTGTAATTGACGAAGCAAAATTTCCGCCACCTGCCTCAAATGGGTTTTCGCGAATAAACTCGATAAATTTATCTTGTGTTAAAGCGTAATATTCGTTGTCGTATTTCAACGAAAAAATTGTGCGCCGCTTTACCGGAAGCTGATATTTTGCTACACCGCCGTATTTTATCTCTTTGTCTTTTAGTCCATAACCAATATAGCCACCAATTGTAAATCGTTTAAACAAGTTTTCGCTGGTTCGTAACGGTAATGTAAAACGGTCGCCTTCAATAGCATTCTTTCTGTAAACGTCCATGTACGATCCAAAATCTAATTTGTTGAGATTGTAGTATCCATTTAAAGTCATGTCAGAAAACCGGCTTATTGTGCGTACTGTTTTATTGTTTTTTAGTTTTTTAATTCCTTCCGATGCAAGTATTTCGAGCGAATCGTAAGGTAACTTTTTATAGTTGTATAACGCAAGAGCTTTAGATTGCTGTCTTTTTCGTTTTTTTGCTGATGTGAAGGCAAAATCTTCGGGTGTTTCAATCTGATAGAAATCGGAAAAATTCTGAATTGAAAGATTTAACTTTTTCTTTTTCTCTTTTCTCGATTTCGAAACAGCCAGACTTACCCTTATTTTTTGTTGCTTATAAAACCATCGTTTGTCAGAAATGGGCTGATAAAAGATGTGCGCTTCAAAATCGTCGACAAAATTTACGTTGGCGGTAGTGAGTATTTTAGCATAAATTTCGGTGAGTGCAAATGTTTCGCTGTCGATCCAGAGATAGCCTTTAAATGCAGCACTGCGGTAGCTCTTGGGATAGAAATCGAAACGGTATTGTTTCGCCCCGTTTTGTTCCAAACTGTCAACCAAATAGCTGTTGTAATATAGTTGGTAGTTTGCCCCCACCGGGCTTGGAAAGCCACGTGCAATAACATTAATTTGGTTGTTATAGAAATTAATATGCGCTGTAAGTTTTTTTGTAACTACTGTATTTATTGTGTTCTGAAGTTGAGGCATGGTACATTCCGACTCGGAACTCAAAATATTTTTTGAGTTTATATTCTCGTCTTTATTGAAACTGTGAGATACTTGCTGTTCCGAAAAATAAATGGGCATAGAAACCGTTGAATCGGACTGAGAAATAAAAGCATCGGCACTGTTTCGGAAAGCTTTCATAGAAGTAATATTCCGGTTTAGGTTGATAATAAAAACCGATTTGCGCGAGTATTCGTTGTAGTCAATAATTCTGAAGTTATCGGGGTTGTTTCGTTTTCTGTTTTTTATAACATTCCTTAAAATTGCTTTTGCATACGAGTTGTCGGGTTTAATATTTACCGCTTCGAGAGAGATATCTTCTTCGACCATAAAAATGGTTATCCGGTTTTTTATTGCTATCGAATCAAATTTCAGCTCAATACTTTTATATCCTATAAAACTAACCAATAACACTGCATCGGGCGAAAGCTTTTCGTTTATTTCGAATTCGCCTTTTATATTTGTAGTTGTTCCGGTTAAGGTGCCTTTTACAAGAATATTAACATACGGAAGCGGTTCGTTTGTTTTCGAATCGAAAACTACTCCCTTTATGGGAGTAGCCGTTGCAGCTGTTTGAGCGATTATGAAACACACAAATATTGTGGTTTGCAATAACTGTTTTCTGAACATTGTTTTTGTGGCTTTAAAATATTGTGTTCGCCAAGTAGTCGCAGCAAACCGGTTCTCCCCCTATTCCGATAAGATTTTTCATTTTATAAAGAGTGTTTTGCAATGTTCGTTAATTGTTTGTGAAATCAGAGGTTGCATAATATTTTCAAACCAAATAGCTTTTCTCCCGATGTATTTCGGGCTCCGAAAAGCTAAATGGATTGAGTATGAACGATGAGTATGTTAAAGGTTAAAAGCCTTTTTTACCTTATTAATATAGTCGAGCTTTTCCCAGGTAAAAAGTTCAACTTCAACTTTTTTATCTTTCATGTAAGGCGATGTAAATTTCTTTTTAACAGTAACAGGAGTTCGTCCCATATGGCCGTAAGCAGCAGTTTCAAAATAAATAGGGTTGCGTAGTTTTAAACGCTCTTCAATAGCTGCCGGGCGTAAATCGAAAATTGTTTTCACTTTTTCCGAAATTTCGGCATCCGAAATCGAAACATTCGATCTTCCGTAGGTATTTACATAAACGCCCACCGGCTCGGCAACTCCAATTGCGTAGGCCAGTTGAACTAGAATTTCGTCGGCAACACCGGCTGCAACAAGATTCTTGGCAATGTGGCGCGATGCATACGCTGCCGAACGATCTACTTTCGACGGGTCTTTTCCCGAGAAAGCACCACCACCGTGTGCTCCACGCCCTCCGTAAGTGTCGACAATAATTTTACGACCTGTTAATCCGGTATCTCCGTGTGGGCCGCCAATAACAAATTTGCCGGTAGGATTTACATGGTAAATAATATCGTTGCCAAAGAGTGCCTGTAACCGGGCAGGCAGTTTTGCCACAACACGTGGAATTAAAATACGAATTACATCGTCTTTAATTTTTGCCAACATCGGCTCGTCGGCATCAAACTCGTCGTGTTGGGTTGAAACAACAATGGTGTGCACTTTTACCGGAATATTTTCTTCGGTGTATTCAATGGTAACCTGCGATTTCGAGTCGGGGCGCAAGTAGGTCATTACCTCTCCTTCGCGACGAATATCGGCCATCTCCTGTAAAATAATGTGCGATAATTCTAACGAAAGCGGCATGTAATTGTCGGTGTCTTTGCTGGCGTAACCAAACATCATTCCCTGGTCGCCGGCACCCTGTTCTTTTTTTACTTCGCGCTCTACACCGCGGTTTATGTCGGCACTTTGTTCATGGATTGCGGTGAGCACTCCGCACGACTCTCCGTCGAATCGATACTCGGCTTTTGTATAGCCAATTTTGTTAATAACCCGGCGTGTAACTTCTTGTACATCGACATAAGCCGACGATTTTACTTCGCCTGCAACAACAACCTGACCGGTGGTAACCAAGGTCTCAATGGCCACCTTCGAGTTTTTGTCGAATGCTAAAAGCTGGTCGAGCAGTGCATCTGAAATCTGGTCGGATACTTTGTCCGGATGTCCTTCCGAAACCGACTCACTTGTAAATAAATAATTCATAATCCCTTTAATTTAGCTGAATAATTCAGCACGTTAAACATTAAAAAATAAACTGTGGGATGTTCGATTGATATTGAAAAATGCGATTGTTTTAGCGTTTTTTTCATGTGGTTGCAATCAATCTCAAATCTTTCCACGTAGCGGGGGCAAATGTAATACTCTTATTCCGAATAAAAAAAGAGAATTTGTATTTATTTCTTTCCTCTGAATAATTCTTAAGAAATTCGGTTAGCCAGATTTTGTGTTCTACCCAAACATATTTTGTTCCGATATTTATCTGAATTTTGCTCGTTTTGTTTATCCACATCTAATACCAATTTGCACTTTATAATGCCGTTTAATTGAATTTAATTATTTTGTGCAAGGTTGAGTTAAAATAGTTTTGCATAGCATTTGTTCTGGTAAAATATTTTAACGATAAGATTGTGCAAAAGAATAGATTCAATACGGCACTATAAGATTAATTTTGTATTAATCAATACGCATTGTAGTACCCTTTTATATAACGCAGTTCTCGCTTTGCTATGAACAAAAATAACTTCACTTAATTCCCGAGAATCTATTCGAATTGAGTATATTTGCCTCCCATTTTTCAGTACAATTTTATGCGTTTAATTGAGGTAACAGATAAGAAAAGCAAAAAGCAATTTCATAAAGTGTCGCACCTAATTTATCGTGGCGATTCGAATTGGGCAGCTCCTATTGAAGGAATGGTAGAAAGTATTTTCGACCCGATTAAAAATAAAGCGTTTAAAAACGGAAAAGCCATTCGTTGGATTTTGGTCGACAAAAACAACCGTTTATTGGGAAGAATTGCAGCTTTTATAAATTACAATCTGGCACATACCTACGATCAGCCTACCGGAGGTTGTGGCTTTTTCGAATGTGTCGATAACCAGAATGCTGCAAATATGCTTTTTGAAGCAGCAAAAGAGTGGAACAAAGAAAACGGAATGGAAGCAATGGATGGCCCCATTAATTTTGGCGAGAATTATATGAACTGGGGATTGCTTGTCGATGGTTTTATGCCGCAAGGTTATGGAATGCCATATAATCCGAAATATTACGAGAATCTTTTTCGTACATTCGGATTCGATGTTTATTTCGAGCAGTACAGCTACCATCTCGATTATTCGAAACCTTTTCCCGAGCGATTCTGGAAAATTGCTGCATGGATTGCCAAAAAACCGGGCTACAGTTTTCGCCATTTCGAATTCAATAAAATAGACAGTTTTGTAAACGACTTCTGTACGGTGTATGATGGCGCATGGTCGCATCACGAACATTACAAACCGCTCGACCCCGAAGATATTTACAGCTTTATTAACGAGTCGAAAGCTATTCTCGACCCCGAAATGGTGTGGTTTGCTTACCACGAAGGAAAACCAATTGCCATGTTTGCAATGATTCCCGATATAAACCAGATACTTAGAAAACTTAACGGTAAATTAAATTTACCGGGGATATTAAAATTTTTCTATTATAAACAGAAAAAGATAATGACCCGTACCCGGATTTTATTGATGGGCGTTGATGCAAAATACCAGCGGTACGGAGTTGAATCGGCCATTTTCTGGCATCAGGATAAACTGATGAAAAAGAAGCCACAGTACACCGAAGTAGAGCTTTCGTGGGCAGGCGATTTTAACCCGAAGATAATTGCAATTTACGAAGCCACCGGAGCAAAAAAAGCGAAAACGCATTACACCATGCGGTACCTGTTCGACAGAAACAAACCGTTTAAGCGTGCTCCAATTATTGAGTAGAAAGCACGAAATTGCAAGTATTGAGATTTTGAAGTGAGAGAGTATTAAAATATAGTCATAAAAGGTAAATAGTTTTTTGGTATAACCAGAACAATATTTATCTTTGCAGGCCGAATAAAAAAGATTATTAACTAAAATAGAATGGATTGCAGTATTAAAATGTAACCATTCAATATAAAAAAATAAAAAAAATGAGACAAGGAATACATCCTAAAGAGTACAGACTGGTTGCATTTAAAGACATGTCGAATGGACATACTTTTTTAACAAAATCTACTGTAAGCACAAAAGAGACAGAGGTTATTGACGGTGTTGAATATCCATTATTCAAAATTGAGATTTCGAATACCTCTCACCCGTTTTATACCGGTAAAGTTAAATTGGTTGACACCGCAGGACGTGTCGATAAATTTATGAGCCGTTATGGAAAACATATGGAAAACAGAAAGAAATAATTGCTTTTTACAATATGTAAAAGCTCCGTATTGCGGAGCTTTTTTTTTGTCAAATATGTAAAATTGTCGCAATAACTTTGAACAATTCGTACATATTTGCTTTATCATGTAATGGCACAGCAATTGCAAAACCATTTGCTTGTTGTAAAAACAGACCTGTTTACGACAGGTTGTCACAAATATCTTTAAAAATGGCAAAAATAAAATCTACAATATTTCAAGACATATTTGGTTCAGGAGCTATGAACGACGACTCAGATTTCATTCCAATTATTGCCGATGGCGACGACAAGGAGTTAAAAAACACAGAAGTTCCCGATGTGCTTCCTATCCTTCCGTTACGAAACACCGTACTTTTCCCGGGCGTTGTTTTGCCCATTACTGTGGGGCGAAAAAGGTCGCTCGATTTAATTCGCGATGTAAATAAGGGAAGTAAACTTTTAGGAACCATCGCGCAAAAAGATTACACCGTCGATCATCCTACTCAAACCGATTTGTACTCTATTGGTACTGTTGCCGAAATTCTGAAAGTTCTGGAAATGCCCGATGGCTCAACATCGGTAATTATTCAGGGGAAACGCCGTTATGCAATTCGTGAGTTTGTGAGCGAAGAGCCTTATTTTAAAGCCAAAATAGAACCACTCTCTGATGTCTCTTCGCAAAACGATAACGAATTTAATGCCATTGTCGGGTCGTTAAAAGACCTGTCAATAAAAATTGCACAATTCTCGGCTAACGTTCCGCCAGAAGCAACTTTTGCCGTAAAAAATATTGAGAATTCAACTTTCCTAATCAACTTTATCTGTTCGAATACCGACATTAGTGTTGTCGATAAACAGAAACTTTTAGAATTTGAAAGTTTAAAGGATCGTGGCGTTCAGGCAATTAGTTTTTTGGTGAAAGAGGTTCAGATGCTTGAATTAAAACACGATATTCAGTCGAAAGTAAAAACCGATATCGACAAACAACAGCGCGAGTTTATGTTGAATCAACAGATGAAAACCATTCAGGATGAACTTGGTGGAAACCCTGTTGAGCAAGAGATAAATGAACTGAAAAGCAAAGCAAAAGATAAAAAGTGGAGCAAGGAAGTTGGCGATTTCTTTAATAAGGAGGTTGAAAAACTTAGTCGGTTAAATCCTTCTGCCGGCGAATATTCGGTGCAATTTACATTTTGTCAAACGCTGCTCGAACTTCCATGGAACGAATATACACCCGATAATTTCGACCTTAAAAATGCTACAAAAGTGTTAGACGAAGAGCACTACGGACTTGAAAAAGTTAAAGAGCGAATTTTGGAGCACCTTGCTGTTTTAAAGTTGAAAAACGATATGAAATCGCCTATTCTTTGTTTGTATGGCCCTCCCGGAGTTGGTAAAACATCGTTGGGGAAATCGGTGGCCAAAGCATTGGGGCGTAAATATGCCCGGGTTAGTTTGGGTGGATTGAGCGACGAATCGGAAATTCGCGGCCACAGAAAAACATACATAGGAGCAATGCCGGGGAGAATTATTCAAAATATAAAAAAGGCAAAATCGTCGAATCCGGTATTTATGCTCGATGAAATCGATAAAGTCTCAAAACATTTTCATGGCGACCCGGCCTCGGCACTGCTCGAAGTTTTAGACCCCGAGCAAAACGCCGAATTTCACGATAATTATATTGAACAGGATTACGACCTGTCGAGAGTAATGTTTATTGCAACGGCAAATACACTTAGTACAATTGCCCCGGCACTGCGCGACCGTTTAGAATTAATTGAGATGAGCGGATATTTGGTAGAGGAAAAAATAGAAATTGCCAAGCGCCATCTTATTCCTAAGCAGTTGGAAAACCATGGATTAAAAAAAGGAGATGTAACCTTCCCCAAAGAGGTAATTGAGCTTATTATCGATGGTTATTCGCGTGAATCGGGAGTACGCGAGTTGGATAAAAAGATTGCTAAAATAATTCGGCGTATTGCAAAAAAAATAGCTTTCGAAGAGCCGTATAATAAAAAACTTTCGAAAGCCGATATTCGCGAGTATCTTGGCGTCACCGAGTTTTCGAAAGAACATTATCAGGGAAACGAGTTTGCCGGAGTGGTTACCGGACTTGCCTGGACAGCTGTGGGCGGCGAAATACTTTTTGTGGAAACTAGTCTCAGCAAAGGGAAAGGAGCATTAACGTTAACCGGTAATTTGGGCGATGTAATGAAAGAGTCGGCAATGTTGGCGCACGAATATCTGAAATCGCATGCCGAAACATTAAAACTAAATGCCGAAGTTTTTACAAACTGGAATGTTCATGTACATGTTCCGGAGGGGGCAATTCCAAAAGATGGCCCGTCGGCAGGTGTTACTATGGTAACTTCAATAGCATCGGCATTTACTCAGCGAAAAGTGAAAAAGAACCTTGCAATGACCGGCGAAATTACTTTGCGTGGTAAAGTGCTTCCTGTTGGCGGAATTAAAGAGAAAATTCTGGCTGCAAAACGTGCCGGAATTAAAGAGATAATTCTGTCGGAGCAGAATAAAAAG
Source organism: Draconibacterium sp. (assembly GCA_015493625.1). Classification (GTDB taxonomy): domain Bacteria; phylum Bacteroidota; class Bacteroidia; order Bacteroidales; family Prolixibacteraceae; genus Draconibacterium. Next base: position 10,474 of record WGCT01000521.1, read on the forward strand.
AATCTTGAAGATATTAAAGCTCCTTATTTAAAAGGGCTGAAATTCCACTTCGTGAATACTGTTATGGATGTGCTCGATATTGCTTTGCTTAAAACAAAGGTCGATAATGCAGTAAAAATAGCAGTCGATTAATATTGAGGTTATTGTTAGAATAGATTCAATACGGCACTATAAGGTTAATTTGGTATTAGACACTAAACGCTAAATGTTGATGCTTGACTATTTCTATTCGACCCTACGATAGGAGGTTGTGGTTTGGATTTTAAGTTATCTTTTATTTCCTTTTTTTCTGAAAATATTTTTCACTTTGTTCCAAAATTTTCGCTCTTTTTTCTTCTGTTTCTGAACTTTAACAGGCTGTTTCTCTTTAAGTTCCGAACTCTTCTCTTTCTTTTTGAAAATAGCGGCAATGTCAAATTTCTTTTTGTCAATATTGAGTACTTCGCGGTATTGTGGTTTGTTAAGCATGGCCAGCATCTCGAGGGGAGGAGGAGAGAAGGTGCTTGCTTTTAATGATTTAAATTTTGGGTCGTTGTATGTTTTACTAAAGAATTTGCCAACAATTGGCAACGCCATGTAGGCCCCTTGTCCGTATGTTGTTGAGCGGAAATGTACACGTGGGTCATCGGCGCCTACCCAGCATCCGGTAACCAAATTGGGAGTAAGACCGATAAACCAACCATCGGAATTGTTTTGAGTAGTTCCTGTTTTTCCGGCAAAGTCGGAAGTAATTTTATATGTTCTTCTTATTCCGCGCCCGGTTCCATTATTAACTACGGCTTCCATCATATTAATTACTGCGCGGCAGTTTTCAGGTTCGGCAACAGGGTCATCTTCCTTTTCGTATTCAAAAGTTTCTAACACTTTCCCTGTATGGTCGGCAATTTTCGTAAGGTAGTGTGTTTTTACAGGCCGGCCATCGTTAACAATTGAAGCAAAAGCTTCAACCATCTCTTTTAACGAAATTGAAGCAACGCCCAGTGCCAACGACGGATACTCGGGCAGTTCGGCCGAAATGCCTAAATTTTCGGCAAGTTCAATGGTTTCATCAATTCCGGCATCTAATAAAACCTCAACCGAAATGGTATTTAACGATTTTGCCAAGGCGCCTTTCATCGAGTAATACCCCTCGTAACTGTTGTGCGAATTATGGGGTGTCCAATTGTTATAATCGGTATATACTTTTAATCGGTTTGCATAATACTTATCGGCATCGACACCATTTTCGAGTGCTGCCAGATAAACAAAAGGTTTAAATGCCGAGCCGGTTTGCCGGGGAGCTGTAATGTGGTCGTATTTAAAAAAACGGTAATCAATTCCACCCACCCACGCTTTTAAATCGCCACTGTGTGGGTCGAGTGCAATAAATCCGGCATTCAGCATTTTTAGATAATGTTTAAGCGAATCGAGCCGCGAAATAGTAACCTCTTTTAATCCGTCCCAGGTAAAAAGTGTTGTTGGTTTTTTCTCGTTGTACTGTTTTAATAGTTCATTGTAATTGGTGTTTCCCGGGTTGTTTTTTCGAACAGCACTTTTAATAATAGCCGGATTCTCTTTAAAAATGTCGCGCGATTTCCAACGGGTATCGAAAACTTTTTGCAACCGTTTCATGTACTCTTTTACAGACTGCTGTGCGTAATATTGCAAGTTATAGTCGATGGTAGTTGTAATTTTTAACCCGTCGGTATATAAATTGTAAGGGTCGTCGTTTTCGTTGTAGTTGTTTTCGCACCATTTTAACAGTTGCGGCTTTAACTTTTCGAGGAAATAAGGTGCCGGCCCCCGGTTGTACGAGATAATCCGGTACCTTAGTTTTAGTGGTTTTTCTTTGTAAAACTCCGCTTCTTTTTTAGTGATGTAGTTGTATTTTGCCATTTGATTGATGACCACATTGCGGCGTTTTTTTGCCCGTTCGGGGTGGGTGCGCGGATTGTAGTAGTTGTTGGCTTTTAGCATTCCAACCAAAACGGCAGCTTCGGTAACCGACAGGTTTTTCGGGGTTTTTGAGAAAAACCGTTCGGCAGCCACCTCAATACCAAAAATATTTTCGGCAAAAGGAACAGTATTCAGGTACATCGCCAAAACCTGATGTTTCGAATAAATACGTTCTAACCGGTAGGCAATTATTGCTTCGCGCAATTTGTTTACAGGCATCGAAAACGGTCCGTAATCAACCCGAGGATATAGGTTTTTAGCAATTTGCTGGCTGATGGTGCTACCGCCTCCCGAGCTTTTATGGTGCATTATAATCGATTTTATAAAAACCCTGAAAAGTGCCAGTTCATCAATTCCGCGATGTTCGTAAAAGCGCGAGTCTTCGGTGGCAATAAGTGCGTTAATTACATTTGGCGAAATCTCGTCGAAAGTAACGGTGCTGCGGTTTTCTACATAGTAACGGCCAAGTATTTTCCCATCGGCCGAGTACACCTCGGAGGCAACCGGATTATTTATTTGATGAAGTTGTTGTTTGGATGGAACCGGACCAAACACACCTAAAAAAACAAGCATGAAAAACAAAAATCCCAACAAAAAAAGTATTGCGGCAATTTTCCCGGCCAGTTTTAGAAGCCTGTATTTGCTGTTCCTCTTTTTTGCGTTTGTTTTTTTCTTATGAGTTATTTTTCGCTTCCGAGTAGTTGTATCTGTTTTTTTTGTAGCCACGTTGTAAAAGTACAATTTTATACTGGTTTTTCTTAACCGGAAAACAGCGTTTCAAAAAAGTACCAGGTCATCATTCCCGACGAGATTAGTTTTAAAAGTGTTCCGGTAATAAAACCTAAAAATGAACCAAATCCTGCTTTTAATGCTTTGCCCGACTCTTTCCCTGCAGTTAACTCGCCTGCCACAGCACCTAAAAACGGGCCAATAATTATTCCAATTGGCGGAAAAACAAAAAGACCTAGTAGCAGCCCGATAATACTTCCCCAAACACCACGTTTACTACCACCGAATTTTTTGGTTCCCCACGCGGGAATAATAAAATCGAGTGCATAAACCACAACAGTTATAATTGCCCAGGTAAATAAAAACTTTGTTGAAAACGAGTAGCGTTCGGTAAAATGGAGAAGAAGTAGCCCGATATAACTTAGCGGTGGCCCGGGAAGTACAGGAAGAACGCAGCCAATAATTCCGCCGAGAATAAACAAAATTCCAATACCAATTAAAATGTAATCCATATGTTTTTTTTACTGAAGGGGCTGCTGTTGGTTTCCTTTTTTTCTCCACCACGGAATACTAAGCAAATAAATTAAGATTAGCGAGCATAGAACAACCAAGGTGCTTGTGTAATAAAAATCTTTCTTATCCATTAAATAGATTGAGAATTCGTTGATTGATTTCCAATAAGTAATTGTTAGCAGAACCATTGCGTTATTTATTGAGTGTCCCAGTATCGATAGGAAAATGCTGTCGGTACGTACTACGAGCCATCCAAGTAGAAGCCCCAGTACAAATGTTGCTGGGAATTGCCAGGGATTTAAATGAAACAGTGCAAACAGAAGTGCCGACATAAGAATTGCTACAAAGCTGTTGTAGTTTCGCCGGAACCCTTGTAGAATCATTCCTCTAAAAATTGATTCTTCGATGATAGGGGCAATAACAGCCACTTTCATAAACGCTCCCCACCAGCCAAAATCGCCTTCAAAAATTTTGTTGAAAAGTTCCCAAAACCACGATGGTGCAGGGAGGTATTTATCCATTAAAGCACCCGGTATTTCCAATAAATTGTGTGCTCCCCAAAAAAAAGTAACGATTGGAATAAGAATTAACGGGTTAAAAAACTTTAGTGGAAACACTTTCGAAAACGGGGCTTTCGATTTTCGAAACCCGTAAAGTAAAATAAAAACAATAGAGCCAACGCCTAAAACAACCTTTTTAATAGGGTTGTACAGGTAGTTGGTGTCGTTAAAAT
>WGCT01000522.1 GCA_015493625.1 Draconibacterium sp.
ATCTGATTCTCGGTAAGGTTGGGGAAATATTTTAAAATAATATTCATAAAAAAGTGTGCGTCGCTGGTTTATTTTGTCGAATAGTTTTCGTTCATCTCGGTGCTTTCAATCATTTTAAACAACATTCCACGTGCCCTAAAAAGTTGTGCTTTAACGGTGCCAAGCGGTAAGTTTAACTCTTTTGCTATCTCCTCGTACGAATACTCTTTAAAATAGCGCAGCTCTACCAGTGTTTGGTAGCGCGGTTTTAACCGGCGTACCACTTTCCGGAGCAGAATTGCTTTTTGCATTCTAATTAACTTCTCCTCAGGATTTAACTCCTTCGATTTTAATTTAATTTGGTCGCTGTTTTCGTTCTGGTCGCTGTTTTCTATCGAAACAGTAACTCCTTTTTTCTTTCGTAAAAAATCGATGCAGTTGTTCGAGGCAATTTTAAAAAGCCAGGTACTAAATGCAAATGTGGGTGAATATTGGTGTAAATTTTTAAAAGCTTTGCCAAACGCTTCGAGGGTTAAATCTTCGGCATCGCTACGGTTGTTCACCATTTTTAGCAGCATAAAATAGATGGCATCTTTATAGCGGTTTAACAAGCGGGCAAAAGCTTTTTCGTCGCCGCTTAAAGCAATTTTAACCAGCTCATAATCCTGACGCGCTTTTTCCGATAATTTTAAACTTTGTTTCTCCATCTGTTTTTTTTGCTGTGCCGGTTAAAATACCATCTGAAAAACAGTTTGTAGTAGGGCATAATTAACTCGTATACTAACGAAGGTATGAATATTTTACGTTCATTCAAACGGTTTTGCGTTAATTTTATGATAACCAAATGAGCAAGAAATTTAAATCCGAGTAAGCTTGCCAACAGAATCCAAAGTTCAGGAAACAACACAATTACAAGTGCCGAAAAGGGCAGGTAAATAAGTTTAGTAAACTCGTCGAAAAAGAGAATCGCCTTTTTTGTAAGTGGTAAATGGTTTTCAATTCGTATCCGTTTTTTTAATAAATCGAAATATTCGGTTTTGCCAATTTCTTCGGCTTTACGAATTGTTGCTTCACTGGAAAACAGAACGGTTGTTGTTTTTTTACGAATAAATGCATTAAAAACCAATTCGAGATTTGCATAGGGTTCGTTCATATTCTGGCGATGCCCACCTATTTTAAAATAGTTCTCTTTTCTGAAAGCAACATTTTCGTCGGAAAAAACCATTGATACACCATTTAAAATGTAGGCCGTACTGTTTAAAAACGAGGAGTAATTTTCTATTCTGAACAGTCGATTGTAAAACCCTTTTTGTGCTTCAACCGACGTGTATGCCACAATGAGGTTTTTATTTTTCCCTGTTGTTTCGGCAACTTTCTCTAACCAGCCGGCAGTAGGTTTGCTAACCGAAACCGGTAGCGATAAAACCCAGTCGTTTTTTGTTGCTTTTATGGCTATGTTTTGTGCCAGTTTCATCGAAAAACGTGTTTCCTGATTGAGCGACGATATGGTTAAACGTTTGTAGCGGTCGCGCAACAATCCTAAAATAAGGTACGAATTGTCTTGCGAGAAATCGTCAACAACAACCATTTCGAAATCGACACTGTTGATGCCAAGTATTTTTGGAAGGTTCTTTTTTAGTTTCTCCTCTTCATTTCTTATGGTCAGAATAATTGAAAAAGGGGGTTTCTCAATTGTATTATTTGTGGTGCGTTTTTTAAAAAGAGCCTTTCCTGTAAAAAAGAAAAGATAGATAAAACGGAATAAAAAGAGCACAGCAAAAGCAATTAACAATGCCAGTTCCGAATTTGTTAAACCGTAAAAAACATTCTGATAATTTTGAATCATTCAGCAATAAAAAAGTGGACGAAATATTGGCGTTAAAAATGGAAACATTCAAATCAAATTCAAAATTTAATAGCGAAAAGAAATACAATTTGTTTTAACAAAACAATTCTTGTTTGCAAACGGAATAAATATGGTTTGAGAATACCATCAGAACCTCTATTCAATATAACAATTTCGTCGCCTTTCAATTCAAGTTAAATCCCTATCTTTGAACCCTCAAAAAAAAGAGTATGGATTTTGAATTAATTACGACATCGGAGAATTCGCGGGCACGGGCAGGAGTTCTCTCTACCGGCCACGGAAAAATTGAAACCCCGATTTTTATGCCCGTAGGAACTGCCGGTTCGGTAAAAGGAATTCATACGCGCGATATAAAAGACGATATAAAAGCTCAGATAATTCTTGGCAACACCTATCATTTATATTTACGACCCGGAACCGATGTAATTGAAAAAGCAGGTGGCTTACATAAATTTAACGGGTGGAACCGCCCCATATTAACCGATAGCGGTGGCTTTCAGGTTTTTTCGTTGGGCGATATCAGAAAGTTAAGCGAGGAAGGTGCAAAATTTCAATCGCATATCGACGGCTCGTACCATCTGTTTACCCCCGAGAAAGTGATGGATATTCAACGAACAATTGGAGCCGATATTGTTATGGGTTTCGATGAATGTACGCCGGGCGATGCCGACTATAATTATGCAAAAAAATCGATGGAGTTGACACAACGCTGGCTCGAGCGCTGTTTTATCAGGTTTAACAATACCGAACCTAAATATGGTTATTCTCAATCGCTCTTTCCAATTGTTCAGGGAAATACTTTTGCCGAACTGCGCAAAATTGCCGTTAGCCACGTAAAATCGTTCGATGCCGACGGTTATGCAATTGGCGGGCTCTCGGTGGGCGAATCGGAAGAGGTGATGTACGAAATGACCGAAGTGGTAACAGCAGATTTACCCGAAAACCGACCGCGCTATTTAATGGGCGTTGGAACACCTGTAAATATATTAGAGTCGATTGACCGCGGGGTAGATATGTTCGATTGTGTAATGCCCACACGAAACGGAAGAAACGGAATGCTCTTTACCAGCGAGGGAACCATAAATATAAGGAATAAAAAATGGGAAAACGACCACTCGCCAATCGACCTGAACGGGACTTCGTTTGTCGATAGCTATTCAAAAGCATATCTTCGTCACCTTATTATTTCGGGCGAAATGCTGGGGGCACAAATTGCCAGTCAGCACAACCTTGCTTTTTATTTGTGGTTGGTAAAAACAGCACGTCAAAAAATAATAAATGGCGACTTTTTGAGTTGGAAAAGAGAGATGATTATTAAATTGAAGGAGAGACTGTAACAAAAAATGAAGTTTTACAAAACCATAGATTTTTATATCACTAAAAAGTTTTTGGGAACTTTTTTTTATGCCATAACACTAATATTAAGTATTGCCATTGTTTTCGATATATCGGAAAATCTCGATGAATTCCTCTCGAAAGATGTGCCGTTCCATGCCATTGTTTTCGACTACTACATGAACTTTGTTCCATACTTTGCCAACCTTTTCAGCCCGTTATTTACATTTATTGCCGTTATCTATTTTACCTCAAAAATGGCTTCGAATACCGAAATAATTGCCATTCTCAGTAGCGGCGTTTCGTACCGGCGATTAATGCGGCCCTACCTTGTATCGGCATTTATTCTTGCTGCCTTTTCTTTTGTTTTGGGAAATTTTATTATTCCGCCGGCAAACAAAACCATGAATAATTTCAGATCGGTTTATATCGACAACAGGCACCCCGCTGCCGAACGAAATATACACCGGCAAATTGAACCGGGCGTGTATATTTATATGAACAGTTTCAGCACAAATAAGGTAGGTACGCGCTTTACTCTCGAACAATTTAAAGACGGAAGATTGATAAAAAAACTTTCGGCCGATAATATTCGTTGGAACGAAAAAACCGGGAAATGGATTATTAATAACTATTGGACACGAACCATTTACGACGATCACGAAAAACTTGAACGTGGTTACCGGAAAGATACAACGCTAAATATGGTGCCCGAAGACTATATAGTTGTAAAAAACGAAATGGAGTCGTTCCCAACACCTGCTCTCATCGACGAAATTAAACTGATGAAAATGCGTGGTGTAAATACAATTGAGTGGGAGATTGAAAAACACAAACGAATGGCCGGTCCGTTTTCGGCATTTATTTTAACGCTCATTGGTGTAGGTTTGGCATCGCGAAAAGTAAAAGGCGGCTTGGGATTGCATCTCGGACTGGGGCTTTTGCTTAGCTTTTCGTACATTCTGTTTATGCAAATATCAACGGTTTTTGCAATTAGCGGAACTGCACCGCCCTATGTTTCGGTGTGGGTGCCCAACGCTTTTTATAGTATTATTGCTTTTTTCGTATACCGGTGGGCAGCAAAATAACAGATGTTTTGGTCTTTATTCACGAATAACTTTTCAAACAACAAATACTAATATTCGAAGCGAATGTTTCTTTGACTTGTTTTTTTTATCAGACCCAAATAGTTTTATCCTACGCATTCGAAAAAAAAACTAATTTTACACCCAATTGTTTAAGCAATACATATAATAC
>WGCT01000523.1 GCA_015493625.1 Draconibacterium sp.
CTTTATAAGCAGATATTATTTTTCCCTCGCATTGTATTTATCCAGAATTTTAATGTTTCGGGTATTGGCAACGCTTTCATAAAACGCCCTTTTTACCCGGTCATGTCGGAAGCCATAAAAAGCGAATTGTAAATTGCCTCTTCCGTTGCTTCAACAACTGCAAGAAACAGTGGCGACATAAAGTTGTTTGAAACTTGAGGAATTGTTTGTTCTATTTATCTTTTGCCATATTTAATACGACAGGCGGGTGTTGTGCTAAATGCAATACCATAATCTCTGGCTCGTTTTTATGCATAAATGGTTAGTGCGAAACTAACAATTGTTACAACTAAAAATAATCTTATCAATCATGTAAATTTAATATGGTTTTAATTTCCCGGGGGCATAACTTCGTACAAGTGCACGGGCAAGTATACGTGTCGGGTCGATGGTTTCAATTCCGTCAACCACTTTCTGCGGAAAAGCGAGAGGAATTTCAGTACATCCAAGAATAATAACTTCGGCACCCTCTTTTTTCAAATATGCAACACCTTTTTTTAAGTTTTCTATTGCTTGCCTATGAATTGGATTTGCAACTGTTTTTATTCCAAAAACAGAGTCGTAAATGGCAGGATGAATGAGCTCTTGCTGCATTTGCAATGTTGGTTTAATTACCAAAAATCCTTTTTCGTTTAATGGTTCTTCGTATATTTTACTTTTGTAAGTTCCTGTTGTCGACAAAATGCCAATGCCGGAAATGCCGGGATAAGTTTCTGAAATAAACAAGAGAGTCTCTTCAATCATATTCAGCAGTTTTACCGAACTCCTTTGATGGATTAAACGCTTGGTTATTTCGTTAAATATTCTTTTTGAATGAGCAGTATTACAAGGGATTCCAATATGAGTGGCGCCACAATTCTGTAATTTTAAAATAATCTCCGAGATTGCAATTGCAGGATTCTCTTTTACTTTTCCTTCTAAATACTCGGTGCGGTCGTTTATCTTTTCCGGCAGCGAAAGAAGAAGAGTTGCCAGATGCTCCTGATCGCTGTTTGCCAGAGTACTGTCGTAAACTTTTTTTAGCAAATCGATACCTGCGTAAGGTCCAACACCACCAACTATTCCAATCATAATCAACTACCTAACTTTTATAAAAACAGGTATTTCATCAATTTTCACCTGAACAGTAATATTTTTAGGTCCTTTAAAAATTTTCCCATTTCGGCTTTTCCATTTCCCTGCGGGAAGTACAACTTTTCTCGATTGGGTTTTTGTTAATACCGGTGCAACTAAAATGTTGTTTCCCAATAAAAACTGGTCATTTATTTTTTCGTATCCCCGATGAGGAAAAACATACTCCATTGAACGTACAATGGGTTCGCCTGTTTTTGCTGCTTCTTTCGCAAGAGTTAAAATTTGAGGAGTAAATTCTTCTCTAATTTTTACCGCCTTTTCACACGCTTTTAAATGCTTTTTATCGAGAACCCGCCAGGGAGCCACCGAAAATTGCATCATTGGCATTAATGCATGGCACTGTGCCGAACGCACTATTAAATCCTGATCGATGGTTTTACCCGGCAAGAATGAGGTAAATTCTCCTCCGCCAACCATATCGGGGCAGGTAAAATTATATCCCATAATTCCCTGCAACAAAATATGTGGAACTAATTTCGACAAATCTGTCCAGTTGTGCGATTTGTCTCTTATCCGGTTTACTAGCGGGTAACCGGCCATTTTCCACATGGCACGGTACTCGTTTAGCGGGTAATCGAGCCCAATATGTGCATACCATTCGCACTGCTCTTGCGGACTTGCTTTTTTATTGCCCGAATAACAATTTGCATAGTTCGGAAAGTCGCCGGCATCGAATTTAAAACCGTCGATGCCAAAGTTATTTTGAAGATTATCCAATTGCTCTTTAAACCATTTGCGTGTTTCTGCTTTCGAGAGGTCGAGCAATCCACTCACTCCATTCCACCACCGCACCGAGGCTGCTTGTCCTTTTTCGTTTTTTAATAAAAGTTGTCTGCTTTCGAGCATTCTGTACACATCGCAATCGGAACTAACAAACGTGCAAATCCAAAGCATCACTTTAAATCCCATTTCGTGCAGCGTATCAATCATTGCCTTCGGATTTTCGAACCGGCCGCAATGGAAATTCCATTTCCCGTAATCTTCCTGCCAGTTGTCGTCA
>WGCT01000524.1 GCA_015493625.1 Draconibacterium sp.
CTTATACTTTGCTTTATACTTTTGTCCAATTGCAGGGCATCTCTTTTTATATCCTGCATAAGTGTAGATTTATACTCACGGGGAAATTCCTGTGTATATAAAAACACTTTTTGTACAAGAGTGTACACATCTTTAAAAACAGGTAAATCGTAATATAGTGCCATTTTTCAAAAAAAATCGACCGCTTCGCGGTTAAATGGTTAAATAGATAAATAGTTAAAAAGCCCGAACAGCACGCACTCTGAATGTGACGAACTTATTGCCGAAGTACTGAAAGCCATTACTGAAATACTGCCTCCACGCGTAGCCATTATTGTACTCGGTAGAACTCCAATAGTAGTTTGTAGCAAAAGCAACACCTCCGTTTGCAGTTGCAGTTGCGTCTATTATTGTTTTATTTTGATACATTAGATTTAATTCTTCTTTTGAAGGCAAGTACCAATCGCCGTAAGTTTTTCCACCTTCGGTTATTTGCAATTCGTTGCAAATGCGAGCTGCATAAGTATCACCGTCACCATTACTTTGACTTGCTATTATTAATGCCGTATTTAGTTCCCCTGAATAAGGTCCATCTCCTTTTGCCATGGTATATGTATTTGTTCCTGCATACCATCTTATTCCACTTCCACCATTTAGGTCAGATTTGGTACATACTAAACCGTGTTCACCTGTTTCGTCAACCCAAAATACTATTCCACCTTGGGCAAAATCGCCAATACTATATGTAGTACCACCACCACTACTACCACCAACCGCAGCCCATGCAGAACCATCGTAGTAATAAAAACCTGCTGTGTTATCCGTTTGAAAAATCATCAGTCCGGTTGCGGGTGTTGTTATACTATTTCTTTGTGCTTCGGTCATCCTTGGTATTAACATCCCCATATCGGTACTTTTTACATCTAACATTGCCGAGCCGTCGGCACTGCTGCCATCAGCATTAATTGAAACCCCTTGTGCTGTTAACGTGTAGCTTGCCATCATTATGAAAGCTAAGATCAATAGTTTTACATTTTTCATTTTTTTTAATTTTTGGTTAATAATTAATTCTCAATTATTTTCTCTTATGTTGGGTAACGGTGAGTGTATGATTTCGTAAGGGATTGCGGGCTTCAAAACTATCAAGTTACAACCTAAAATTGATGCGAGTGATACCGCTCAAAAACCTCGGAAACCCTTATGAATTATACACATTGTTGCCAGCTGGGCTTATTTCGTAATCATCTCTTTTACTTTTTCTTCTAATACTTTTTTGTCCGGTAAATACAATTGATATTTTGATACCTTAAATCCGCAACTGAATTGTTAATAAAAAAATCAACCAACTGTGTAAGAAAAACTTACACAGCGATTGATTAGTAAATATTTTCACTTATTTTAGTGATACCACTCATAAAAATAGGTGTTATAATATTTACGAGGATGAAAATACAGAATTTTAAGACAACAGTAAACCCTTTTTCAGGAAACTCTTTGGTAAACCATCATTTCAACAAATCCGGCATGAGCCAATTGATTGATAATGAACTTGGTGTCAGAGTCAAATATATTGGGTATCAATATAGCGAGATATTCAGAAATTTAACAAATGTTTTTCTTAGTGGAGGAGATGCAATAGAAGATATAAACACACATTTTGGAGAGCATCTCAAAAGTATCCCGGAGAATAACGTTCCCAGTGCCGATACGGTTTTGCGGGCGTTTAAAGAGCTAACAACAGAAAATACGGTTTACACATCGGACAGTGGCTTGTCATATAACTTCAACATAAACAATAAACTTAACAGGCTAAATATAAAATCGTTAAAATTAACCAAACAGCTAAAAGCTGGAGGGTGTTATGATTTTGATTACGACAATCAAATAAATGCCAATAATAAATGGGATGCAAAAAAGACTTATAAAAAGACAAAAGGTTACTTTCCCGGGATAGCAACAATCGGGAACAATATAGTTGGCGTAGAAAACAGGGATGGCAATGCAAATGTTAAGTTTAAGCAAGAAGATACTTTAGAGAGGTTTTATTCCCAGTTAGAATCGGAAAGTATATCAGTAAACAGGTCAAGAATGGATGCCGGGTCATACTCAAAAAATATTATTGATGTGGTTGACAAATACAGTAAGTTATTTTATATACGTGCAAATAAGAGTGCCGACATGTTTAATCAAATCAACAATATTACTGATTGGAAAACTGTTGAAATTAACTTCAAAAACTACGAAGTAGCATCAATGCCATTTGCCCAATTTTATAAAGACAGAAACTATCGGTTAGTAATTATGCGAGAGAATAGCTCTGATAATCAACTTGATATGTTTACACAAGACACCTACACCTACCGTTCAATTTTAACTAACGATCATCAATCAACTGAAAAAGAAGTTATTGAATACTACAATGCTAGAGGCACCAGTGAAAAGATCTTTGACGAAATGAATAACGACTTTGGCTGGAAGCATTTGCCGTTTTCATTCTTAAATGAAAACAATAGCTTTATGATAATCACCGCAATGATAAAGAACTTTTACAATTATTTTGTCTCACTTGTTGCTGGTAAGTTTGAAGGGATTACTAAAACAACACGTTTAAAAAGATTTGTTTTCCGTTTTATTACTGTTGCCGGAAGATGGGGGTATCAGGGAAGACAATGGGTATTAAAACTCTTCACTGATAAACCATATTATCAGCTGATTTAGTCGAAATTTAAAGTGAAAAGCGAAATGTGGGAATATTGCGCCTTGTTGCGAAACATAACGCACTGACACATAGCATATTCAAGCTTTGAGGGTTAAGTTACAATTGTTGCCAAATAAATTTCAGTATTAAGTTGCGAAACAACACTTCTGCAAAAGAGAAAATAACTCATTTTATTCAACAGATTATACTGTTTATTCAAAATTAAGTTCATAACGTGGTCACAAATGACTATTTTTATATTTTAAAATTCGCTTGCGGATTTAAGGTTTTATAACAATTTGTCAAATCAGTATTTACATCATTAATAACAGCATGTTTAATATTTGGATAATTATTTATAATCCAAAATAATACAGCACCACTTCCAACAAACGGTTCAATGTAGGTAAATGAATCCTGTTTATTGTATGATAATTTATCAGCAATCTCTCTTAATAATTGAGTTTTACCGCCTGCCCATTTTAAAAATGGTTTCGCTTTGTTTTCTTCTTTTCTCATTTCACAAAAATACAAATTTATACGGCTAAATGTGCAAATATTCTGCCTTTCTTATATGGGGCATAACTACATTATTTGTAAACGAATTGAGAATAAAACCAAAATTATTCTATTTTTGACAAACAAAAATCTAAACCATAAAACTTATGAAAAGTGACCTGCTTTTAAAACAGTTAAAGGGAAAACAACCCGGTACCTTAATAAAAGATATTGTTCTCGAACACGAAATACAAGACGTATTTATCGACTATTTCTCGATTAAAGGAGAACGAAAAACGGAAGAACCTGCACACACAGGAGCCATGGATATTTTACTCACCGTTGGAGGTGCGGGAACACTGGAAACCGGCAATTTAAAATACAAAATAAACTCCAACACCATCATTCGTATTCCATACAATAAAAGTTATACAATAAAAGTAGATGCAAACCGGGAACTCTTTTTCATCAGGCTACAAAAATTGTTAGACGAAAAGGATATTCAGGTAATAAAAAATAAGAGTTCAGATTATAGCGAGTTATTCTTTAAACCCCTCGCCAACTGCCCAACCTATACCGAAGATATTAAAAGTGAAAAAACCATAAACCGGATGATTTTACCCGAAGGACTGGTACCACGCCTTGCTATGGGCTCGGTAGAAACCGAAGGCCCCGATGAAGTAAGCGAACACGAACACCCAATGCTCGACCAAATTTTTTTCGGGCTTGAAGGGTGCCGATGCAAATGTTTTGCCGACGGAGAAGAGACCCTGTTAACCGAAAACATGATGTTGCATATTCCACTCGCCTCGAAACATTACGTATCGGTTGCAAAAGGCGATAAACTGGCTTATATTTGGATGGACTTCTTCCTGACGCTTGAAGGCGAAAAATATATGGGAGAACAACACCAGATGGAAGAAAAGTAGTATTACACAATAGATTGTTATACTTTTAGCTCTTTAAATACAAGACAGGGATTAACACACTAAATACCAACCAATTAACACAATCAGAATTGTTTTGCATTTTACTAACTATCAAATATATATATAAATGAAGACAAAGCAAACAACACAACAATGCAAACGAGACTCAAACCATTCAACTTTTCGTGAAATTTGGCAAAATTATTTTTGTTCACAACAAAGCAAAAAACTGTGTGGGTTGAGTATCGTTACAGTAAGCATCACCCTTTTTCTCCTAATCGGATTTAACACCACACTATTGGCTCAAAAAAAATCAGAATTCCCGCCAATTACTCCTTATTGGGCATTGGGACATATAGTATGGGAAGATAATCTCAACACGCAATCTTCAGCAGATTCATTGGTTCAGGGATATATAAATCACCAGATACCTGTTGATGGGATAATTATCGACAGTCCGTGGGAATTGCATTATAACGATTTTATTTGGGACAAAACAAAATATCCTGCCCCCGAAAAAATGCTTGCCAACTTTAACAGTAAAAATATACACACTCTTTTATGGCTCACCGGAAATACCAATTTAACAGCCGTCGATATTCCGGGGCAAAAAGCTCCGAACTTCGATTATGCCATAAAAAACAATTATGTAATTACCGTTAACGACAGTGCTGTTTTTTCGTGGTGGAAAGGACGAGGAGTCTTTATCGACTTTACAAACCCTGAAGCGGTTAAATGGTGGAACAAGCAACTCGATAACGTTTTTATTCCCGGAGTTTACGGATGGAAGGTCGATAATTTCCAATTGCCCAAAGGAGTAGATTCATTAAAATCGTCGATTGGTATGCTAAGCGAACGCGATTTTAAAAAATACTACTACAATAGTATGTACGATTACACCATAAAGCGAAATCGAGAAGGAATTATTATTGCACGTCCCTACTCTTATCAAGGTGGATTTAATGCAATACCATCAAAATTAAGTGTGGGTTGGTGTGGCGATTTTTCGGGAGACTGGAAAGGATTAAAACATCAAATTAGCAACATCTACACGTCGGCAAAAACCGGGTACGGTGCATTAGCCTGCGAAATTGGAGGATTTAACGGTGCTGCTGCCAACAAACAACAACTAATTCGCTATTCGCAATTTGCATCGATGGTGGCAACATTAGATAATGGTGGTGCAAATGGTGCATTTAAAAATCATTTACCCTGGTTTCACGATTCTGAAACAACCCAAATTTATCGTGATTTAATTCTTATGCACAGAGCAATCAGACCATATATTTTTAGCAGTTTGGTTGAAAATCATTTAAACGGGAAAACATTAATAAATGAAATTTCGGAGAAACAAGAGAGCCATAAACTGGGAACCGATATTTTCACAAAAGCAATTACCTCCGACACAACAGAAGTTTCGTTCCAATTACCAAAAAAGGGAGAATGGTATAACTGGTGGAATGGTAAAAAACAAAATGGCGGTTCTATTATAGCAGAAGAGTTTCCGTTAAACCGGTTCCCTCTGTATATTTCACACGGAGCAATTCTTCCACTCGATTTTAACGGAATGAATTGCAAAAACTTTAAAACTTACAGTAAAAAAACAATTATCCTAATTTATGGAATCTCGAATAAAAAAATAGTCTATCACAAGCCCACCGGCGACGGAACAAACTATAC
>WGCT01000525.1 GCA_015493625.1 Draconibacterium sp.
TCCATCTACAGAACCTTTTTCGTAAGCATTTACGATGTCGCGAACCAAACGGTGCCGAACAATATCTTTTTTGTCGAATTTTATTACAGATATCGATTTTATTTTTCCCAATATCTCGAGCGCGTGAATTAATCCTGAATTTGTTTTACGCGGCAAATCAATTTGTGTAATGTCGCCGGTAACAATAAATTTTGCATTCAGTCCCATTCGTGTTAAAAACATTTTTAACTGATTAACAGTGGTATTTTGAGCTTCGTCGAGAATTACAAAGGCGTTGCTTAATGTGCGGCCGCGCATAAATGCCAGTGGAGCAATTTGTATGGTTCCGTCTTTCATAAACTCTTCGAGTTTCTTTGCCGGAATCATATCTTGCAAAGCATCGTAAAGCGGCTGTAAATAGGGGTCTATTTTATCTTTTAAGTCGCCTGGAAGAAACCCCAAATTCTCGCCTGCTTCGACTGCCGGGCGGCTTAAAATAATTCGTTTAATTTCTCTGTTTTTTAGCGCTCTTACAGCCAAAGCAATGGCGGTATACGTTTTTCCCGTTCCGGCCGGGCCAATGGCAAAAAGCAGGTCGTTTTTAAAACTTGCTTCGTACAATTTTCGTTGGTTTGGAGTGCGGGCACGTACCGGTTTCCCATTGTTGCCAAAAACAATAATATCTTTTTCGGCAGAACTGGTTGCTTCCATTTTCGAAATTCCGGCATCCAGAATTTCGTGAATAATTTCATCGGTTAATACGTTAAACTGCGAATAATGGTCGAGAATGCGGGTAAACTTCTTCTCAAAAATATCGAGTTCACTATCTTCTCCCTGAATAAAAAGTGAATTTCCACGAGCCGTAATTTTAATTTTCGGAAAGCGTTTTTTGATAAGATTTATTTTCGAGTTATTTACTCCGAAAAATTCAAGTGGGTCAATTCCGTTTAATAAAATTTGTCTGTCCAAATCAATAATTTAAAGTTTTTTGAAAGCGGTTCAAAATTACAAAATAATTCGAATTTTCGGGCAACATATTTTTGTGGAAAACTTTAATTTCACAAATAAGAATTAGTATCGATGAATAGTTAATTTAGCCGTTGGAAATATGAAAATAAAAAACCGATGCAAAAAAAATTAGATGCCTTTAAAGAGTTGCTGGTAATAATGGACGAACTGCGCGAGAAATGCCCATGGGATAAAAAGCAAACCATTGAAACGCTACGGAAACTAACTATTGAAGAGACATACGAGCTGGGCGATGCCATTCTGAAAAACGATTTTGATGAGATAAAAAAAGAGTTGGGCGATTTAATGTTGCACGTTGTTTTTTATGCAAAAATAGGTTCTGAAAAAGGGGAGTTCGACATTGCCGATGTTTTAAATGGGATTAATAAAAAACTTGTTTATCGACATCCGCACGTTTTTGGCGATGTTGATGTTGATGGCTCTGCCAAAAAAGTTGAAGAGAATTGGGAAGCGCTAAAACTGAAAGAGAAAGGAGGCAACAGGCGAGTGCTCGAGGGGGTTCCGGTGGCAATGCCGGCACTGGTTAAAGCAACCCGTATTCAGGAGAAAGTAAGTGGGGTCGGGTTCGACTGGGAGTACCGCGAACAGGTTTGGGATAAAGTGAAAGAGGAGGTAAACGAGTTGGGTGAAGAGATAGAAAAAATGGACAACGATAAAATTGAAGCCGAATTTGGCGATCTCTTTTTTGCGATGGTTAATGCAGCGCGGTTGTATGGAGTCGACCCGGAGGCAGCACTCGAGCGTACAAACCTGAAGTTTACAAAACGGTTTAATTACCTTGAAACAGAAACACTTCAGAAAGGAAGAAGCCTGCACAATATGTCGCTCGACGAAATGAATGAAATTTGGGAAGAGGCAAAGAAGCAGGATTGAGTATATGTGTTAATTTATTTACAAGATGCCTTGATAATTTAGTATTAGCACTTTTAAGCAAAAACACTAACTTTTTGCTTTGTGTCTTGATTCTAGTATCTTGATTCTAATTTTATACTGATGAAAATTTTAATAACAGGAACAGCGGGTTTTATCGGATTTCATCTTGCAAAGGAGCTTTTGCAACAAGATGCAACCGTAGTTGGCATAGATAACATAAACAATTATTATGATGTAGAATTAAAATATGCCAGGTTAGAGGAAACAGGAATTTGTCGTCGCGCAGAAAAATGGTACAACCCTGTAAAAAGCTCTAAATTTGAGAATTATACATTTATAAGAATGAACCTCGAAGACCGGAATGAGCTTGACGAACTTTTCGAAAAAGAGAAATTCGATGTTGTTTGCAATCTTGCAGCGCAGGCCGGTGTTCGTTACAGCATCGAAAATCCGCACGCATACATTAGCAGCAATATTGTGGGGTTTATGAATATTCTGGAAGCGTGCCGGAATTTCAATGTTAAACATCTTGTATATGCCAGTTCGTCGAGTGTTTACGGCAATAGTAAAAAAATGCCACTTTCGGTTACCGACACGGTTGATAATCCGGTAAGTTTGTACGCAGCCACAAAAAAGAGTAACGAATTGATGGCACACACATACAGTTCTCTTTATAAACTGCCCACAACGGGGCTTCGCTTTTTTACCGTTTATGGTCCGTGGGGCCGCCCCGATATGGCACCAATTCTTTTTGCCGATGCAATAACAAATAATAAACCGATAAAAGTATTTAATAATGGCGATTTACAACGCGACTTTACTTACATCGACGACATTGTAACCGGTTTGGTTAAAATAATTACAACAAAAGCAAATACGGAAGAGAGCGAACAAAAAATTCCTTATTCTATTCATAACATTGGAAATGGCAATCCGGTAAAGTTGATGGAATTTATTGAAACAATTGAAAATGCGTTGGGTAAAAAAGCTACAAAGCAACTGCTTCCTATGCAACCCGGCGATGTATATAAAACGTTTGCCGATGTTGTTTCGTTAAAAGAGAAATACAACTATTCGCCAAATACTCCCTTAAAAAAAGGAGTTGAGAGTTTTATTAAATGGTATAAAAGTTATACTCAATCCATTTAACGACTCAATCCCCGATGTACATTGGGACGAAAAACTATGTGGTTTGAGTAAGTATTTCCGGCGTCAAAGAATATTCGGCTGCCAATTTCCATAAATTATTTATCTTTACCGCTAAAATTAAATCCACTGATATGCGATTCAAAATTAAATCTCTTTTTCTATTAAGTTTTGTTCTTCTGTTTTATACTCAGTCAATGGCGCAAGACATAAAAAGTGTTGATGTAAAAACAGTGCCAAAATCGGAAATAAAAAGGGCGCAGCAAGCCATGAAAGATGCCGGACTTTCTACGCAGGATGCCGCCAATTTGGCTCGCCAGAAAGGTGCTACCGAGCAACAAATCAGAGATTTTGAGAGCAGGATAAACGAAACGGGTACTAATTCTACACAAGACACTGCAACGACACCCAGTAGCAACAAAGTTACCACCGACCCGGTTGAGGAAGCAGTGAACCAGTTAGGCCAATTGCCGGAAGAAGAGAAGCAACCCGAGCAGGAAAAGTCGACTCGCAAAGGTTCGGTAAATGCAACAGGACGAGTTTTTGGAGCGTATCTTTTTAACAGTAAAAACCTCACTTTCGACCCCTCATTAAATATTCAAACTCCAAAAAATTACGAAATTAGTATAGGCGACCAGATTTTAATTAATATTTGGGGGAATTCGCAAAACAATTATCAGTTAACAGTAAATAAAAACGGCCAAATAATGATTCCCGATGTGGGGCCGCTTTACGTTGCCGGACTTACATTCGACGATGCGGAGATAAAAATAAAACAACGTCTTTCTGATATTTATTCCGACTTGAATTCCGATAATCCTGAGACCTTTGCGCAGGTAAATATGGGGCAGCTTCGTTCTATTCAGGTAAATCTGGTTGGCGAGGTTTCAACTCCGGGAACATACACGCTTCCGGTTACAGCTTCTGTGTTTAATGCGCTTTACCTGTCGGGCGGGCCCAACCGCATTGGCTCATTCAGAAATATTAAAATTATTCGCGATAAAACGGTTTATAAAATTATCGATGTTTACAAGTTTCTTGTCGATGCCGACCCGTCGGATAATATTTTACTAAAAAATAACGATATCATTTTTATTCCTCCTGTGGAAAAAAGAGTTGAGGTAAATGGCGAATTTAAACGCAACGGTTTGTTCGAGGTTAAAAAGGATGAAACATTAAAGGAGCTCATCCGTTTTGCCGGAGGATTTACGGTAAACTCGTACCTTTCGAAACTTCAGATTTACAGAAAAACTCAGGAAGGAAATAAAATTATTGACGTACCAATTTCCGAAGCTGCAAAAACGCGTTTAAAAAATGGCGATGAAGTGAGAAATGGGCCAATTATCGATCTTTTTGAAAACAGGGTAACCATTTCGGGAGCAGTTACTCGTCCGGGCGAATTTGAATGGACAGAAAATATGATGCTTTCCGACCTTATTGAAAAAGCCGATAGTGTTACACCCGATGCTTATTTGAAAGGCGGTCATATTATTCGGTACAACCCCGACTTAACCCAAAAACTGGTCACTTTTAATTTGGGCGATGTATTAAACGGAATTAAAGATTATCCGTTATTTCCGGAAGATATTGTAAATATAAAATCGAATTTCGAGATGATTGAAAACAATATTTTCTCGGTTGTTGGCGATGTGATAAAACCGGGAACATTTCCGTTTATGGACAGCGTAACCGTAAGAGATGCCATTTATCTTGCCAACGGGTTGCGCGAAGGTGCGCTCGATTTTGGCGATGTAATTCGCACCAATCCCGACAAAACAACAACGTTTATTGGTTTTAATGTTAGCGATGTTTTAAGTGGTGAAGGTAATTTCCTTTTAAAAAAGGAGGATATTGTTACTATTAAATCGCGTAAACAGATAAAAGAGATGCCTTTTATTACTGTTGCCGGCGAAGTAAACAAACCTTCAAAATTTAACTTTATGAAGAATATGACACTTCGCGATGCCCTTTATTTGGCCAACGGATTTACCGAAGGTGCCGACAGCAGTTATATTCAAATTGCACGCCGGTTAAGCTACCGGGAAGAGGCACAACTTACCGACACGCTGGTGCATCTTTTTACAACCGGAACTACACGGAATTTACAAAATGCAGAACCCGATTTTGTTTTGCAACCTTACGACCAAATTTATGTGCGGCGCGCTCCCGGCTACCGGCAACAAGGCTCTGCACTTATTTCGGGCGAAGTAAAATATGCCGGAATGTTTGCTATTAGCAAAAAAGGACAGCGAATTTCTGACCTTATAAATATGGCAGGTGGTGTAACACCACAAGCTTTTTTAGAAGGTGCAACACTTTACCGTACAACCAAAGAACTCGGATACGAACAAATTGCAATCGACTTGCCTGAAATAGTAAAACATCCGGGTGGGCAAAACGATCTCTTTTTAGCCAATGGCGACCGGATAAATATTCCGGAGTTTATGCAAACAATTAAAATTACGGGAAACGTACAAAACCCGTTTTCAATTACATACGAAAAGGGAAAGAATGCAAAATATTACATCAATCGGTGTGGTGGTTTTATGCACGATGCCCATAAAAAGAAAATGTATGTGAAATATGCCAATGGAACCACAGCGGTACGAAAAGGTTTTATATTTAAAGGTTACCCGGCAGTTCATCCCGGCAGCCAGATTGTTGTTCCCAAAAAACCGGAAAAGAAAAGCGGAGATGCCGGGAAATGGCTTGCCTTTGCAAGTATTCTTGCATCAATAGCCGTGTCAGTTGCAACTGTTGCCAACCTTACTAAAAAATAGACGCATAAAAAAGAAAAAATGACAGACGATACTTTGACCAATCAGCAAGTCAATCATCAGGCAGATGAAGATGAGATTGATATCCTTGCCCTTGTAAAAACCGTTTGGAACGGACGTAGATTTATTATTAAGTCGGTTATTGTGAGCAGTATTATTGGTGTTATAATTGCCCTTACTGCAACGCCACAATATACAGCATCGTCAACTATGGTGCCTCAGGTTTCAAATGGGTCATCGAAACTGGGAGGCCTCTCATCGCTGGCTGCTATGGCCGGTTTTAATATCGACCTGAATAAGGGAGGAAGTGCCGAACTGTCGCCATATATCTATCCTCAAATTGTAAAAAGTGTACCTTTTCAGTTAGAATTAATGAATACGCCGTTTACCTTCTCCGATGTCGACCACCCGGTTTCAATTTACGATTATTATATGCAGTACCGCGATACCGGATTCTTTTATCAACTAAAAAAATATACACTTGGTTTACCGGGGGTTATTTTAAAAGCATTAAAACCGGCACCCAAAGAGATTCGGATTGTAACAAACGACTCGCTAAGAAACAAGCCGATTTACTTAACGAAAGAACAGGAAGATATTCGTACAATTATCGATGATAATATTTCGTTGGAAACAAACGATAAAGACGGTTACGTTACGTTAACCTCTTCGGCCATTGAGGCATTGCTTGCTGCCGAAGTAGCAACACGCGCTCAGGAGTTGCTGCAAAAATACATTACAGAGTTTAAAACCGAGAAATCGGCAGCACAACTGAGATTTATTACCGAACGTTTCGAAGAGACAAAAAAGAAATTCGAGGAAGCACAAAACGCATTAGCCGATTTTCGCGACCGCAACAAAAATGTAACTTCGGCACGTGCACGCACACAAGAAGAACGTTTACAAAGCGAGTATCAACTTGCATTCGATGTTTATTCGAACGTAGCTCAACAGATGGAACAGGCGCGTATTACGGTGAAAGAAGAAACACCGGTATTTTCGGTAATTAAGCCCGTAACCATTCCTTTAGAACGCTCGAAACCAAAACGAAAGATGATTCTTTTAATCTGGATTTTCCTCGGAGGAGTATTTGGTATTGGATGGATTTTTGGTAAACAGTTTCTCGAAACAATGAAAGAGAAATGGAATGAAGAGCCGGAGCCCACTTCACAACCGGAAAATTCAGAGGAAAACAACTCATAAAAAGAACTTCTATTGTCAGGTTAATAACTTACAACCTTCACAAGAAGAATTATAATACAGAAGCATAGAACATTATGAATTTAAAACATCAGGTAAAAAAATAAGAATGACACACACAGAACAGATTTTACAAAAAATAGAAACCAACACCGAAGTTGTAGGCGTTATCGGGCTCGGCTATGTTGGGCTGCCCCTTGCTGTTAACTTTGCCGAAGCAGGAGTTCAAGTTATTGGGTTCGATAAATCGGAACAAAAAGTAAATAAAATAAACTCGGGAGAGAATTATATTAAAGACATTCGCGATGCAGTATTACGAGAAGTGGTAGATAAAATTACACTTCAGGCAACTACCGATTTCAGTAGAATGAAAGAGTGCGATGCGCTAATTATTTGTGTTCCTACACCGCTCGACAAGTTTCGGAAACCCGATATGAGTTATATCGAAGCTTCGTGTGAGGCAATTGGACAAAATATGAAAGCAGGTACCTTTATTAGTCTTGAAAGTACTACTTACCCCACCACCACCGAAGATTTAATGTTGCCCATTATTGAACGCGAAAGTGGCTTTAAACACGGTTCCGATTTTTGGCTTGCCTACTCGCCCGAACGGGTTGACCCGGGAAACAAAACATTTCACACAAAAAATACTCCTAAAGTTTTGGGAGCTATGTCGGAAGATGGATTGATAATAGGGAAAGCGTTGTATAGTAATGCCATCGATAATATTCATACCGTTAGCTCGCCCCGTGTTGCCGAAATGGTTAAAATTCTGGAAAACACTTATCGGCTTATAAATATTAGTTTGATTAACGAACTGACACTTCTTGCAGGTAAAATGGATATTAATATTTGGGAAGTGATTGAGGCGGCAAAAACAAAACCATTTGGATTTCAGGCTTTCTACCCCGGCCCCGGAATTGGCGGCCACTGCATTCCGCTCGATCCGTTTTATCTTGAACACATTGCAAAACGGTTCGATTTCGATTTGAGTATGATTCACGCAGCCGGACACATTAATATGCGTATGCCGCATTATATGTATATAAAAATTGCAACCGCTCTAAACCGTCAGAAAAAAGCGGTTAACGGAAGTAATATCCTCTTTCTTGGCGTGGCTTATAAACCAAATATCGACGACGAACGTGAGTCACCGGCACTCGAAATAATGGATCAGGTGGCACATAAAGGAGGAGTGGTTGATTACCACGACCCGTTTATTGAAACAGTAAAAACACCCAATGGAAAAAGTTTTAGCTCGGTAGAATTATCGGCTAAAACATTGCAAAATGCCGACTGTGTTGTTCTTACAACAAATCACGACGTTTTCGATATGGAGTTTGTAAAAGAAAATGCACAACTCATTGTCGATATGAGAAATATGATAACTGAAGCATCGGATACTGTTTATAAACTGTAGCCTGTTTTGCTCTCCAATGCGAAGGCATTAATACGCAGAAAATTAAGTTTTCCGGTAGTGGATGCTCGCTCCTTTTTTTAAGAAGGAGGTTCGGTTGCAGAACAGGAGAATTTAACTGTTTTTCAAAATTGGAATAATATCAAATCAGAATCAATGCAAAACATTCCAATGGTCGATTTAAAGGGCCAGTACATAAAAATAAAACCCGAGATCGATACAGCGGTTATCAACTGCATCGAATCGGCACAATTTATAAAAGGCGATCAAGTTGCTATTTTTGAAAAAGAGTTGGCCGGTTTTCTCGAAGTAAAACATGTAGTTGGATGCGGAAACGGAACCGATGCACTGCAAATTGCGTTAATGGCACTTGGGCTTCAGCCCGGCGACGAAATAATTGTGCCGGCATTTACTTATGTGGCTACTGCCGAAGCAATTGCTCTTCTACGGCTTGTTCCGGTAATGGTTGATGTGGAGCCCGGTACATTCAATATATCGCCTGCTGAAATAGAAAAAGCAATTACTCGGAAAACAAAAGCCATTGTTCCCGTTCATTTATATGGGCAAAGTGCCGATATGCACGCAATAATGGAGATAGCAAAACAACACAATTTGTTTGTTATTGAAGACAATGCACAGGCGTTGGGGGCTGAATGTAAATTTCCGGATGGCAAACGGCAAAAGACCGGAACAATAGGACATATTGGGTGCAACTCGTTTTTTCCAACAAAAAATCTAGGTTGTTTTGGCGATGGAGGAGCAATTACAACCAACAACTCCGAACTTGCCGAAAAATGTAGAATGATTGGTGCGCACGGTCAGAAAAAAAAATACCACCACTCGGTTATCGGGTGCAACTCTCGATTAGATACAATTCAGGCAGCAGTACTGAATGTAAAGTTGAACTATTTTAACGAACATTTGAAAGCACGGCAAAAAGCTGCTGAAATTTATTACAACCTTCTTTCGGGAATCGACTGGATTGAACTTCCCGAAAAATCGGGAAATGCATTGCACACATTTAATCAGTTCACACTAAAAATAAAAAGCGGTAATCGGAATAAATTGCAAGCCTTTTTAAAAGAAAATGGAATTCCAACAATTATCTATTATCCGCTGCCACTATACAAACAAGAGGCATTTAAGAAATATTGGGAACCCCCAAAAGGGTTGGAGAATACCGAGGAACTGTGTGGTTCGGTACTCTCTATTCCTATGCACACCGAGTTAACAGAAAACGTTCAGAATTATATTGCTAAAACAATTTTAAAGTTTAAGTAATTCTATAAATTGAAAACAATTGAAAACCATGGTTAATAAAAACTATTTTTCTCACGAAACTGCAGTAATCGACGATAATTGCAAAATAGGAGAAGGAACAAAAATATGGCATTTTTCGCATATTATGCCAAATGCAATAA
>WGCT01000526.1 GCA_015493625.1 Draconibacterium sp.
GTTTGAGGTATTTATATACATCTGCACTTTGCAAAATCCAAATCTGACGCACATCTGAGCTTTTCAGTAGACCCTAATTACATTTACGTTATAATATAAAAAAAAAGAAACCCGTTCTTTTATTAGAACGGGTTTCTTTTCGAAATAGGAAAATTAAAAAACAGGCGAACTATTTTTCTCTTAAAAATTGGTCTACATTTCGGGCGGCAATATTTCCTGCATTAATTGCGTGAACAACCAGACTTGCACCTTTTTCGGCATCGCCGGCAGCAAATATTTTTTCAACCGAGGTCTGTTTTTTATCGTTTACTTTTATGTTTCCACGTTCGTCGAATTCAACACCCAAATTTTCGAGCAGTCCCGAGTGTACCGGTTGCGTAAATCCCATTGAAAGGAAAACAAAATCGACATCAATAATTTCATTTGTTCCTTCAATTTCGGTCATTTTCCAGCGTCCGTTCTCGTCTTTATTCCATTCAACTTGTACGAGTTCGGCTTGTTTTAATTTACCATTCTCGCCAATAAACCGTTTGGTTGAGATGCTCCAGCGGCGTTCGCAACCCTCTTTGTGCGAGCTTGATGTACGCAGCACTTGCGGCCAATATGGCCAGGGATTATTCTCTGCACGCTCTTCGGGAGGTTTTGGTAAAATCTCGATTTGAGTAATCGATTTTGCTTTTTGTCTTACCGACGTTCCAACGCAATCGGAGCCGGTATCGCCGCCTCCAATAATTAGCACGTTTTTATCTTTAACAAAAATTCGTTCCTCTTCCGGAATTTCTTGTCCGGCAACCACTTTATTTTGTTGAATAAGAAATTCGAGTGCAAAATGAACGCCTTTCAAATCGCGACCTTCAATATCGAGATTACGAGGCTTTTCGGCACCCACAGCAAGAACCACTGCATCAAAATTGTCAAGCAGTTCCTCTTTCGAAACATCAATTCCTACATTAACTCCAGTTTTAAACTCAATTCCCTCTTCTTTAAAAATATCGAGTCTTCGTTCTATTACTCTTTTGTTCAGCTTAAAATCGGGGATGCCGAAGCGAAGCAAACCTCCAATGGCGTTGTTTTTTTCGAAAACGGTTACCCAGTGGCCGGCGCGGTTTAACAAGTCGGCTGTTGCAAGTCCGGCAGGACCGGAGCCAATAACTGCAACCTTTTTACCGGTACGTTTCTGTGGTGGGTTTGCCGTAATAATTCCCGCATCGAAAGCTTGTTCAACCGTTGCACATTCGTTCTCGCGAATGGTAACTGCCTCTTCGTGAATGGCAAGTACACACGATTTTTCGCAAGGAGCAGGACAAATTCTTCCGGTTATTTCGGGAAAACTGTTGGTTGAATGAAGAATAAAATAGGCCTCCTCTTTTCTTCCCTGGTAAACGGCATCCTGCCATTCAGGAATTTTACTTCCTACCGGGCAACCCCAGTGGCAAAAGGGAACTCCGCAATCCATACAACGCGAAGCCTGTAAAAGCCTGTCTTTTTCATTAAGGGTTTGTTCAACCTCTCCATAATCGTAAATTCTCTCTTTTGTAGGTCGATATCCCGCCTCTTTGCGAGCAACATTCATAAATCCTTTTGGATCTGCCATATCTTGTTTTTTTTATCTCTGTTAATGAAATGTTTTTCTACTCGTGGCGCGAAGGATCGTCTTCGGTCATTTGTAGTTTCTTTTGTAACTCCTTCAGTTTCTGTTCTTCAAGAACTTTTTTATACTCAAAAGGAATAACTTTTACAAACATTGGAAGGTACTCTTCCCAGTTGGTCAGAATCTCTGATGCCAGCGTACTTTGCGTATAAAGCAGGTGGTTGCTGATTAATTTTTGCAGCTCTTTAATGTCGGCTTTATCTTCAACCGGAACCAAATCAACCAGTCCGCGGTTGCAGTAGTAGTCGAAGTCTCCCGCTTCGTCGAGAATGTATGCAATTCCGCCACTCATTCCGGCGGCAAAGTTCCTTCCGGTTTTTCCGAGCACAACTACGCGCCCGCCGGTCATGTATTCGCAACAGTGGTCGCCGGTGCCTTCAATTACAGCTTTGGCTCCCGAGTTTCTTACACAAAAACGTTCGCCCGCAACTCCGCGTATGTAAGCTTCTCCTTTTGTGGCTCCATAAAACGAGGTGTTACCAATAATAATATTGTTCTCGGGTTTGAATGTTGAACCGGTTGGCGGCACAACAACTATTTTTCCACCCGATAATCCTTTCCCTATATAATCGTTTGCATCGCCCTCTAAACGGAATGATACGCCTTTTACCAGGAATGCTCCGAAACTTTGTCCGGCAGTTCCGTGGAAAGTGCAGTTAATGGTATCTTTCGGTAATCCATTTTCTCCGTACCGGCGCGAGATTTCTCCCGAAATCATTGCCCCAATTGTTCGGTCGACATTTACAATATCGTGCGAAAGCCAAACTTTTTCGGCGCCTTTTATTGCGCGTTTTGCCTCTTTTATTAGCGTTTTGTCTAAATGCTCGCTGTTTGGGTTGGTGTTTAACTGTGTATTGTGAATGGGGTACTCTTTGGCCTGTTTTGGCATGTACAATAACTTCGAAAAATCGACATTTTTCATTTTCCAGTTTTGAACACTTTCGTTAATCTCAAGCAAGTCGGTACGACCAACAATGTCGTCGAATTTCTCGAATCCCATTTCGGCAAGGTACTCGCGAATTTCTTCAGAAAGAAACCGGAAGAAGTTAACGAGGTAATCCGATTTTCCGATAAAACGTTTGCGTAAATTTTTATCCTGAGTAGCTATTCCTGCCGGACAGGTATTCAGATGGCATTTGCGCATCATTACACAACCCAGTACAATTAATGCCGATGTTGCAAAGCCAAACTCCTCGCCACCCATACATGCAAGTGTAACCACGTCGCGACCGGTTTTTAACTGCCCGTCGACCTGCAATTTTACCCTGCCCCGAAGGTTGTTTAAAACTAATGTTTGCTGAGCTTCGGCAATTCCTAACTCTACCGGTAATCCGGCGTGTTTTATCGAACTTGCCGGACTCGCGCCTGTACCTCCGTCGGCGCCGGCAATAATGATAATATCGGAAAATGCTTTTGCAACTCCGGCAGCAATGGTTCCAACGCCGTCTTCCGAGACCAGTTTAACCGATACTTTTGCTTTCGGATTTGTTATTTTTAAATCGTAAATCAGCTGTGCCAGATCTTCAATTGAATAAATATCGTGGTGGGGTGGTGGAGATATTAATGTAATTCCTGGCGTTGAGTTCCGGGTTTTGGCAATAATTTTATTTACCTTGTATCCGGGCAATTGTCCGCCTTCTCCGGGTTTTGCACCCTGTGCTATTTTTATTTGCAGCTCGTCGGCATTGGTTAGGTAGTTGTTGGTAACGCCAAAACGCCCCGAGGCAATTTGTTTTATTTTACTGTTTTTTAAGCTGCCAAAACGGTCGGGATTTTCGCCCCCCTCACCGGTATTGCTTCGTCCGCCAACTGTATTCATTGCAACAGCCAGTGCTTCGTGTGCTTCCCGGCTTATCGATCCGTACGACATAGCTCCGGTGACAAAACGTTTCATTATCTCCTCAGCCGGTTCAACTTTGTCAATTGGAATTGGATTTCTTTTTAGCTTAAAACAACTTCTAATGAATGCGGGTTTACTGTTTTGCTTATCAACAAGAGCTGTATATTCTTTAAACTTGCTAAAGTCGTTTGTTCGGGTTGCCCACTGTAGTAGCCCAATCGATTCGGGGTTCCAGGCGTGATGTTCGCCATATTTACGCCACGAATAAACTCCATTACTTTCGAACCGGAAGGGCTCGGGAGTAGTGTCTTCTTTGTAGGCTTCTTCGTGAAACATAACAGTCTCTTTATAGACCTCTTCAATTCCAACTCCGCCTATTTTTGTTGTGGTTCCTGTAAAATATTTGTCAATTAATTCTTCGCTTACACCAATTGCTTCAAAAATTTGAGCTCCATGGTAACTGCGCAGGGTTGAGATACCCATTTTCGAAAGAATTTTCAGCAGCCCTTTGTTAACAGCTTTAATATAGTTTTTACGTGCAACTTTATACTCTAAATCTATTTTCCCCTCTTTCACCATATGGTCGATTGCGGCAAAAGCCACATACGGGTTAATAATACTTGCGCCAAATCCTAAAAGGAGAGCAAAATGGTTTATTTCGCGAACTTCTCCGGTTTCAACAATAAGCCCAACCTGCATACGTTTCTGTTTTTTTATGAGGTGGTGATGAACGGCAGCAACTGCCAGCAACGAAGGAATAGGAGCGTACTCTTCCGAAACTTTCCGGTCGGTAAGAATAATGTAATTTTTCTTATCGTTAACGACTTTTTCGGCATCGGCAAGCATTTGTTCAATGGCTGCCTCGAATCCTTTTTTACCTTTTTTAACCTCAAACATCATCGGGATGGTTTTGTGTGTAAACATCTCATCCTTCAAATCTTTTATTTTACCCAAATCGGTATTGGTAATTACCGGGCTCGAAAACTTAATCATTTTGCAATGCTCAGGGCTTTCGTCTAATATGTTCGATTGCAGAGAGCCGATGTAATTTTCGAGCGACATAACCAGTCCTTCGCGAATCGGGTCGATTGGAGGGTTGGTAACCTGAGCAAACATCTGCTTAAAGTAGTCGAAAAGGCGTTTGGGCTTATCAGAAAATACTGCTGGCGGTGCGTCGTTCCCCATCGAACTGGTTGGTTCTGCTCCGTTAATACTCATGGGTTTAATCAGTTCGTACATATCCTCTTTCGAATAGCCAAAAAGTTTTGAAACCGTTTTGAAATTGTCGATTGAGGATGAAACCCGTTTTTTAACTTTTATCTCTTTCATACTCATGCGGTTCTCTTTTAACCACATGTCGTATGGGTTGCGGTGACTTAATTGATTTTTCACCTCTTCGTCGGGAATAATTATTCCGAGTTGCGTATCAACCAGTAATAATTTACCGGGGCGTAAACGGCCTTTCTCTTTTATCTCTTCGGGGGCAAAAGTTTGTACGCCTACTTCGGAGCCCATTACAACCAATCCGTTTTTTGTAATTACATATCGCGACGGGCGTAACCCGTTTCTGTCGAGTGTTCCGCCAATATATCTTCCATCGGAAAAAACCATCGAAGCCGGTCCGTCCCATGGTTCCATAATGGTTGAGTGGTACTCGTAAAATGCTTTTAAGCTTTCGGGAATTGGGTTTTTCTGATTGAACGATTCCGGAATCATCATACATAACGTGTGTGGAAGCGAGCGACCGGTGAGGTGCAAAAATTCCAAAACATTATCGAACGATGCCGAGTCTGATTTTCCCGGCTCAATTACCGGAAGCAGTTTTTTCAGGTCTTCGCCAAACACTTCCGATTTCATTAATCCTTCGCGTGCCTGCATCCACAAACGGTTTCCTTTTACAGTATTTATTTCGCCGTTGTGGGCCACCATGCGGAAAGGTTGGGCTAAATCCCATGTTGGGAATGTGTTGGTGCTAAAACGAGAGTGAACCAGCGAAATGGCACTTTTAAATTTTTCGTTTTTAAAATCGAGGTAGTAGTTACGAAGCTGTGCCGGCGTTAACATTCCTTTATAAACAATTATTTTTGCCGAAAAGCTAGGCTGATAAAAGCTCTCTTTGTATTTTAATTCCGATTGGGCAACTGCTTTTTCAGTAAGTTTCCGAACAATATAGAGTTTTCTTTCGAGTGCGTCGGTTTCTAAATTTGCACGAACAAATACCTGTTTAATGGTGGGTTCAGTGGTTTTTGCAATTTCTCCCGGCACCGATGTATCGACAGGAACATCGCGGTATCCCACAAGTTTTAATCCTTCATCCTCAATCTGTTTTGTTAAAATATCAAGACAAACATCTGCTTCCAATTCATCTTTAGGCAAAAAAATCAGACCTGTTCCGTATTTTCCTGCTTCACCCACTCTGAGCTTTAATACTTCGGTTATAAACTGGTGAGGAATTTGAAGTAAAATTCCGGCTCCGTCGCCCGACGAATTGTCGGCTCCCATTGCACCGCGGTGGTCCATATTCCGTAAAACTTCGAGTCCGCGTTTTAAAATCTCGTGCGAGGGTTTACCTTTTATATCTGCAACAAATCCTATCCCACAATTCTCATGTTCATTTTCAGGATTATACAATCCCTGAGCTTCAGGTAATCTCGTTTCTATCATTCCTTTATTTTTTATGTCAACAGTACATACAAAATCAGCTAACCGGTTAAATATCATCGGTTAACATTGAATTTGAAAGTAAAATTATTGTTTCTCTTACGAAGTGATACCAAAAATAGTTAATTGCTTCGAAACTTACAATTTGCACAAAGTATTTATGTGTTAAATAACATACTCTTAACTTTATTTTATATGTAAAAGTTGGCTCTTTTCAACCAAAAAAGAAGCAAATAAATCGAATTCTTTCTCTGTTTTAGACCCGTTTTATTTTTACTTCAATAATTTTTGAATTGCCTCCTCGGTTTTGTTAAAGTTAAAACTGTGAAGCACCTCTTTTTTACTCTCTGAAATTTTCTCTAAACAGAGATTTCCAACACTTCCTTCATGCGAATGAGCCACCGTTTTTTCGGGTTGAAAGTTACCGCTTTCAATTTCGGCTCCCACCTGTTTGTATGCTTCACGAAACGGAACTCCCTGCAATACCAGTTTGTTAACGGCTTCAACACTAAAAAGGTAGTTGTATTTTGGGTCGTCGAGAATGTTTTTGTTTACCGTCATCTCTTTTAGTGCGAGCGTTGCAATCTTTAGGCTGTCGTTCATCTCCTTAAACGAGGGGAGGAAAATCTCTTTTACCATTTGCAGGTCGCGGAAATAGCCGCTTGGTAAATTGTTTGTTATCAGCGAAATTTGCCCCGACACGCCTTGTAGTTTATTGCAGCGCGCCCGAATGAGTTCAAAAACATCGGGGTTTTTTTTATGCGGCATAATACTCGATCCGGTTGTGAATTCGGCCGGCAGTGTTACAAATCCAAAATTCTGACTCATAAACAAACACACGTCGTACGCTAGTTTCGAAAGTGTGGAAGCCAGATTTCCAACGGCAAAGGTTACAATTTTCTCCACTTTTCCGCGTCCCATTTGTGCATAAACCACATTGTAATTCATTTTGTTGAATCCCAGTAAATCGGTGGTCATTTGTCGGTCGAGAGGAAACGACGAGCCGTAACCGGCAGCCGAGCCCAGTGGATTTTGGTTGGTAACTTTATACGCCGAAAGGAGAATTTCCAAATCGTCGATTAAACTCTCGGCATAGGCGCTAAACCACAACCCAAACGACGACGGCATAGCAACCTGCAAATGCGTGTAACCGGGCATTAAAACATCTTTGGTTTCGTTGCTGCGCTCTAACAAAACGTCAATCAGCCCGGTGGCACTTTCTACAATCTCTTTTATGGCGTCGCGGGTAAAGAGTTTCAGGTCGAGTAAAACCTGGTCGTTGCGCGAGCGGCCACTGTGGATTTTTTTACCCAAATCGCCCAACTCTTTTGTTAGCAGAAATTCCACCTGCGAATGAACATCTTCAACCCCCTCTTCAATTTCGAAATTGCCTTTTATTGCTTCGGAATAGAGTTCCTTTAATTTTCCGAGTAAAACCGGCAGCTCCTCTTTCTTAATCAGTCCCACCGATTCGAGCATGGTAACATGTGCCATCGAACCTAAAATATCGTACTGTGCCAAATACAAATCGAGTTCGCGGTCTTTGCCAACTGTAAAATCCTCAATTGCTTTATTTGTTGGTATTCCTTTATCCCAAAGTTTCATTTAAAAAAAAGTTGCCGGAAGTCCGAAGTTGGAAGTCCGAAGTTAGAAAAACAAAATACTAATTCTATTCGTAAATTTTCCACAAATATATTCAATTCAATTTGATTCGGGGTTTTATTGTTTGGGGTGCAGTAAAAAGGTAAAAATGAATTAATAAGATTGTGTAGGTTGCGTAGAAATTTATTATCTAATTCGCAGTGTGATTTAAAGTCGCACTCCGAATAATTGGTGCTGTTACCTTTCTTATTGTATTCACGGTGTGAGTTGTAAACAAACAGCAAGGAAGATTAATAACAGCGTCGCAATTTGCAAAAACTCACGCCGTGAATTTTTTGAATTTGAATTCGCTCCCCGAACAACTACTAAAAACTATCTTTTAACAATAAGTTTACCGGTAATAATTTTATCCGGTTTATCTTTTATGCTGAGTTTTGCGCGTGCCGTGTAAATTCCATCTTTCCAACCGGCTGTTTGTATTGTTGTGCTGTTGCCTGTTAGTTTGGTCTTTTTCTCTTTTAGTAATTGCGTTTGGGCAAATATTTCCAGTATGTGAAGCAGATACTTTTTGTAATGTAACCTTTATTGAGATTTCTGCTGTTAATGTATCATCCCATTGAACAGTTACCCCAATATCCCCATTATAACCACCTGATGTAATAGTCCCACCAATAACATTCTAATTCTCTGTTGATTCAATAAATACGCCTTGGGGATATCCATATTCATCATAATACTGTCCTGAAAGATTATAAGACTTAATTGATTCAGGGCAAGGAGATTCATCTCCCGACCAGTTAACACCGTACCATTGAGAAAAACTAAATGTAATAGAAGAGAAAAAGATTGTTAGAAACGCTAATA
>WGCT01000527.1 GCA_015493625.1 Draconibacterium sp.
GTTCATAACATGCAATTACAAGAATAAAAGTACGTTTAATTTTTTAAAAACATCAATTTGAATACAACAGAAAAAAATGAAATAATAGAACTTTTCGAAAATCAATTTAACGAAAAGGTCGAAATATTTAAACTGCTTCCTCCTTCCGGGTCGTACCGCGAATATTGCCGGTTGCAAAATAAAAACCGTTCGGTAATTGGCGCATTAAATGCCGATGTTAAAGAGAATACAGCATTTTTGTCGTTTACCAACCATTTTAAAAAAATTGGGCTGCCGGTACCCGAAGTTTTTGCAGTTAGCTCTGATTTAACAAAGTATCTGCAGGAAGATTTGGGCGACACTACACTTTTCGACTTCTTAAGTAACACTCGCGAAAAAGAGGGCTTTTCGGAAAATATTGTGGCGCAATATAAAAAGGTGCTAAACGAGTTGCCGCGAATTCAAATAAGAGGTGGAAAAGAGCTCGATTATTCGGTTTGTTATCCACGGGCAGCTTTCGACAAGCAGTCGATGATGTGGGATTTAAATTACTTTAAATATTACTTTTTAAAGCTGGCAAAAATCCATTTCGATGAGCAGTCACTCGAAGACGATTTCCAGGTTTTTACCGACTATCTGCTTAGTGCCGATTCCGACTTTTTCCTTTATCGCGATTTTCAGTCGCGCAACGTAATGTTAAAAGACGATAACGTCTTTTTTATCGATTATCAGGGAGGCCGGCAGGGAGCACTGCAATACGATTTGGCATCGCTGTTGTACGATGGGAAAGCCGATATTCCGCAAAGTATTCGTACGCAACTTTTTAATTTTTATTTGAATGAGTTGCAGAAATACATTGCCGTTAACGAAGCCGAATTTACGGCCTATTTTAAAGGGTTTGTTTTAATACGGATTATGCAAGCTATGGGCGCATACGGATTTCGTGGGTTTTACGAAAAGAAAGAACACTTTCTAAAAAGTATTCCGTTTGCACTGAAGAATCTTGAATACCTGTTGAAAGATGTAAATCTTCCGGTAGAAATACCTGAGCTTTTAAATGTTTTGGAGCAATTAATTCACTCTCCGTTTTTAAAAGAGATTGGTCGCGAAAAGTCGAATTTAACGGTAATCGTTACCAGTTTTTCGTATAAAAAAGGAATTCCTGTAGATACATCGGGAAATGGCGGTGGCCACGTATTTGATTGCCGCGCCATAAATAACCCCGGACGCTATCCCGAATACAAAGAACTTACCGGACGCGATTTGCCAGTGCAGGAGTTTCTGGAACAGAAATCGGAAATTGGGGTTTTCCTGAATGCCGTAAAAACATTGGTCGACCAATCGGTAAAAGTTTATCTGGAACGCGAGTTTACAAACCTCTCGGTTAGCTTTGGTTGTACCGGTGGGCAACACCGTTCGGTTTATTCGGCCGAAAAGATAGCTGCCTACTTACAAAACAATTACCCTGTAAATGTTGTTTTGAATCATAGAGAACAACAATTTTAAAATGGGTAAAACTGCTTGTAAAGAGAAAAAATTTAAAGATGAAAATCATTCGAAATACGTATGTAAAAAGTGTGGGGCAAAAGTAAAAAAAGAGGGGAGTGTTTGCAAGCCGAAAAAGATATAACGCAATTAACAGGATGTAACTCTCCCTCAGGGTAAGAAATAAAAACAGATTACTTCGTCTTACTTCCTTCAAATAACGACAAAACTCAACCCGTCATTTGTATACTGAGGCACGAAGGCGAAGCAATCTGTAACTACCCGGTGCGCTATTTAAAATCGTACTCTTACTTTTCAAAAAGCGTAGTTAAATGATTTATTTGTTGAATATCTGAATTTATCTTTTGCAATTTTTTATTTGTCCATTCAGTTTTCTATTTTCGCAACTTATACAAAAAAAAGAGATTATTATGGGAAGAGCATTTGAATACCGCAAAGCAGCGAAGATGAAACGCTGGGGAATGATGTCGAGAATATTTCCGAAGTTAGGGAAGAAAATTACGATTGCTGCAAAAGAGGGCGGCCCCGACCCCGATATGAATGCTGCATTGCGTACAGCAATATTAAATGCTAAGGCGCAAAATATGCCCAAAACCAATATCGATGCGGCTATTAAACGAGCATCGGGGAAAGATGCTGCCAACTACAGCGAAGTAAATTACGAAGGAAAAGGGCCACACGGAGTATTGATTTTTGTAGAGTGTGCTACCGATAATTCAACACGCACCGTTGCCAATGTAAAAAGCTATTTTAATAAATCGGGTGGTAGTTTGGTGCCAACCGGTTCGTTGGAATTTATGTTTTCGCGAAAAGCTGTTTTCGAATTCGAGACTTTGCCCGAAGGAATGGAACTCGACGATCTGGAAATGGAATTGATTGATGCCGGTTTGGAAGAGATTGAAGAGAACGACGGAGTTTATTACGCTTATGCCGAATACACCAGTTTTGGCGAAATGGCATCGGCTTTCGAGAAAATGAATATTGAAGTTAAAAAAGCCGATTTAAGACGTTATCCGACAACTCCGGTTGAATTTTCGGAAGAGCAGTTGGAAGAGATTGAAAAATTGCTCGATAAACTCGAAGAGGACGAAGATGTTCAAGGAGTTTATACCAACATTTTATAGGCTTGTAGCTTGCAAATGAATAACTTGACTTTTTTTTGATTTGTTCTTTTGCGTGCTAACTTTGTTACGAATCCTCGCTGTAGCAATGCCTGCATTTGCCTTGTTAAAGAAAAAACAACATTCTTATAATTCTCGAAGTATATTGAATATCGTGCAGTTATAAAGTCAAAGTGGTATAATAAAAAATAACGAGAGAAATTTCGAGGAGATTACAGTTGCGTTTTAAAAAATTGCTTTTACCAAAATTATTCCAAGATAAACGGCAAGTATTCCAAAAAAAAGATTGCCTCCAACATTCCAAAATAATTGACCGAAAGAGTGCTCTTTTATCATTGTAAAGTTGTTGTAAGCAAACGACGAGAAAGTAGTAAATCCTCCACAAATTCCAACAGCAAAAAAGAGGCGCATTTCGGTGCTCATCAGGTTTCCTTTTTCGGCCAAAGCAAACACAATTCCAATAATAAAGCTTCCGGCAATATTGGCGGCAAATGTTCCCCAAGGGAAAGTTGTTGTTGCTCCTTTCTCAACAAAAATTTGAATAAGAAAACGCATTACACTGCCTATAAAACCACCCGAGCCAACAATTAATAATGTACGTAGCATAAAATATTATATTGAATTAATTCGTATTCTATAAAAACATCATATCATTCAACCAATAATCTGTTATTTTAGCACTCAAAAGTAACAAAAATGAAGAAACGGATTTTTATTCTATCAATATTTGTTTTTATTGAAGTTTGCACTTTTGCACAGAATCGTTCAATCGATATATTAAATGGTATTCTTCAACAAGCCGAATATAAAAATGCTTCGGTAGGAATATCGGTTAATCGCTTAAATTCGGGAGAGTCTCTTTTAGAATTAAACAAAGAGAAGTTGCTAATTCCTGCATCGACAATGAAATTGGTAACTTCGGCAACTGCGCTTGAGTTGTTGGGAGCCGATTATAGATTTGAAACAAAAGTGGGGTACATCGGCAAAACAATGAAAGACAATACGTTAAAAGGTAATATTGTAGTTGTTGGTGGTGCCGACCCGGTTTTAGGATCGCGCTATTTTAAAGACTTTTATTTTAAAGATAATTTTTTTGAGGTCTGGGCAAGGAAAATTAAAGCAGCCGGAATTGAAAAAGTAGAGGGCGACCTGATTTTAGATGCATCGGTTTACGACGACGAGAAAATCCCTGCCACATGGGTTTGGGAAGATATTGCCAACTATTACGGTGCCGGCCCCAATGCTTTTACCGTTTACGATAATTTGTTTCACATCACTTTTAAATCGCCACGAAAAGCAGGTTGTGCCACAAAAATTATTTCGTTGTCGCCAAAAATAGATGGAATGACAATTAAAAACGAAGTTTTATCGGCCGACAACAACAGCGATATGGCTTATGTTTTTGGTAGTCCATTCGATAAAAGGCGTGTCATTCGCGGAACTATTCCACGCAACCGGAAAGCTTTCTCAATTAAAGCAGCTATTCACCATCCTGAAGAGATTGTTGCAAGCGAATTTTTAAAATATTTGGCAAAAACCGGCGTTTTTATTTCGGGGAAAGTGAAGTTTGAAAAGGTAGATAAAAAAGCTTTTCAAACTGTATATATTCAGCAATCGCCAACCTTAGCCGAAATAATAAAAGTGCTGAATTACGAAAGTGTAAACCTGATTGCCGAGCACCTGTTAAAACAAATTGCCGTAGAAAAAACAGGAGTTGGAAATCGTGAAGCAGGGATTAAGATTGTAAAAGAGTTTTGGCAATCGAAAGGAATTTCAACCGATTACCTTTTTATGGAAGATGGTAGTGGTCTGTCGCATTTCAATCTGGTTTCTCCTCATTTTTTTACTGCTCTTTTAAATTATATGGCTACTAAAAGTTCTAACGGTAAGATTTTTCTTGAATCGTTGCCTCCTGCCGGCGACGGAACACTTTATTATTTCAATAAAAAGAAGTTCGCAAACTCGTTGAGAGCGAAAAGTGGTTCGATGACAAGAGTGAGATGCTACTCCGGCTATTTAGTAACCAATTCGAACAGAAAGGTTGTTTTTTCAATTATGTTTAACCATTTTTCAGGTTCTCATTCTAAATTAGTTTCTGAAATTGAACAGTTACTTTTAGCTGTAAAAAAAGAGTTCTAAATCGTCGTTCTGCTTCGTACTCTCTACTCTCCTAATAATGTGATAATTGAAACTTACTTCAAAGTAAATGGTTTTATGTTGCACCCAAATTGTAAGTCATAGAAGATAAATTCAATATATTTCTTATTTAGAATTTTTATACATAACAGTATTGACTTATATTTCTATATGTCGTAACTTGATTTCCATAACCATTAAATTGCTTTCGAGATAAATTACGACAAACAATCTTGTTTAATCAAACAGTTACTTTCGAGGTAGTTTACAGAAGAAAAACAATTTTATAGTTTTTTAAACCCAATTAATAGAGTGATAAAGTCTTTATATGATATTGATTTTGTGGATGTTCTATGTGAGAACGCAAAAGTCGGGGTTTTGAATTAAGATTTTAGGCTTAATGGACAAAATTGAGGCTAAAATCTCTGTATATAGTTGATATTATTA
>WGCT01000528.1 GCA_015493625.1 Draconibacterium sp.
GGTTACAAGGATGTTTCTTTTTTTTCGATAAATATGATTGAACTTAAAAAAATGTATCAACAGAAAAACCTGCAATCAAATTTTTTGTTATTAATTTATTAATTTTAATTTTACGTAATAAGACTAGTTCTTAAACAATCAGTATTAATCACATAAAAAATAGAAACGATGGAGCAAAAAATCACTTTTAACGAGCTGCGAAAAATCAAAGACAGTTTGCCTGACGGTTCAATTAGGAGAATGGCCGAAGAGTTTGAAGTATCAGTAGAAACCGTCAGGAATTATTTTGGAGGTGCCAATTACACCGATGGGAAAGCAGTTGGAATTCATATGGAGCCAGGGCCAAATGGAGGAATTGTTCTTCTCGATGATACAAGAATTCTCGATAGAGCGAAAGAACTTATTAAGGCGAATTAGCTGTTTAACAATATTTTTAAAACTGTCCTGTTTTTATAGGGCAGTTTTTTTATACCTTTTCTGAAACCATATTTTCTAAAAACAAAATAACAATCCTAATAGTAATCAAAAACTTTAATGAAAAATGAATCAAAAAACTTTACGTGAACAATTAACACCCAAAAACACAGTGCTGGGCGTACAATTTCTTTTTGTTGCATTTGGCGCAACGGTATTGGTTCCTCTTCTTGTAGGTATCGACCCGGCAGTGGCACTATTTACCGCAGGAGTTGGCACGCTTATTTTTCATCTGATAACAAAAGGGCAGGTTCCTGTTTTCCTGGGAAGTAGTTTTGCTTTTATTGCCCCAATAATTGAAGCCACAAAATTGTTTGGCTGGCCGGGAACGCTTTCCGGAATAATTGCCGTTGGACTGGTTTATGGAATTATGTCGGCGTTGATAAAAATACGAGGAATAAAATTTATTGAACGTCTTTTCCCGGCAGTGGTAGTTGGCCCGGTAATTATGATTATTGGATTGTCGTTAGCATCGGCGGCTGTCGATATGGCAAAAAACAGCTGGACATTAGCCACAGTAACCTTAATTACGGCAATTATAGTTGTAATTTTTGGTAAAAAAATGATAAAATTAATTCCTGTTTTTATTGCCATTGCAGTAGGTTACATTGTTGCAATATTTATGGGGAAGGTTGATTTTTCTGCCGTTCAGAATGCAGGATGGTTTACATTGCCCGAATTTACTGTCCCCGAATTTAGTTGGCAGGCCATTTTATATATGATTCCGGTGGCCATTGCACCTATTATTGAACACGTTGGCGATATTTATGCCATTGGCGGAGTTTGCGACAAAAACTTTATTGAGAAACCGGGGCTTCACCGTACAATGTTGGGCGATGGAATTGCCACTGCAGTAGCCGGAATGTTTGGTGGTGTTCCCAATACAACTTATTCTGAAGTTACAGGAGCAATTGCATTAACCAAAGTTACCAACCCTTTTATATTGCGAATTGCCGCAATTACAGCAATTGTTTTTGCATTTGTCGGAAAAATAAGTGGCTTCCTGAAAACAATTCCTACAGCAGTATTGGGCGGAATAATGCTGCTCCTTTTTGGAATGATTGCATCGATTGGAATTAAAACATTAATCGACTCGAAAACCAATTTAAGCGAAACACGAAATCAGGTAATTGTGTCGGTTGTGTTAACTGTTGGAATCGGCGGGGCAATTATTCAGTATGGAAATTTCTCGCTTGCCGGAATTGGATTGGCTGCAACAGTTGGAATTATTTTAAACCTTATTCTTCCTCAGACTAAAAAGGAGGAGTAGATTATTTTCCTTAAGATACTCAATCCATACGGCTTTTTTCTGATGTTTCTTGGGATTTGAAAAGCTAAATGGATTGAGTATTTCAATTGCACTACTCTATTTCCCGAAATACCCTATTCAAATAAAGCCAATAAGGCAACTTATTCGCAAAATTGACTACTAAGTTTTGAAACCTAAAAATAAAAATTTTATCATTTCTTCTTCACAATAGTTTCTCTCTTCATTCCCTACAAGAAATTAAATAAATCCATTTGCATACTTAAAAACTGATGCTCCGCTTATTCCAACTCGTAACGAAGTCCGAATTGCATTCCCAATCGATTCGGGTTCTCTGTGACTACATCGCCGGCAACAGAAAAATTAATTTGTAAAGGGTGAGAACCAAATGAGTAGTTAAAATAGATTAGTGCCGAAACTTGCTGGTGCGGAGTTTTGTAGGGGGCACCATAAGTTCCAAAATGCTTTATGTAAGTAACCAGCCCTTTCCATTCGAGTTGACTGTTAATATTTCCTTTTACACCAATGTGATGGGCAAAAAACCG
This sequence comes from Draconibacterium sp., assembly GCA_015493625.1. GTDB lineage: Bacteria > Bacteroidota > Bacteroidia > Bacteroidales > Prolixibacteraceae > Draconibacterium. Next base: position 2,287 of record WGCT01000528.1, read on the forward strand.
TGTAGAAACAGCCCCCCTGCTTATGTTGTTCTCTGTTTTTAATGGAAAAAAAAGCGGAGTAGAAAACGTTCTTTGAAAATAGGTAGCTCCCGATTTATAAATACCATGATTGTAATAGTTATCGTACTCGCGACTTTGCCATTTTTGGTTCTCATTGTTCCAGTAGTACAGCGAATCGGGGACACTCTGCTGGCGCGTGTTTGTATATTCGTAAATAAAATGGGTAATAAACCGTTTTTTATCGTTTCGTTTAATCGAAATACCAATCAAATTATCGGGCCAATTATGCAAATTTACACCCGAGAAATCTTCAAACGGATGACTAATAATTAAACTCATCTCGAAACCGATAAATTTTTGAGTAAACAAAACCTGATAAGTTCCGTACTGGTTTCCGGCAACATTCAGCTGGTCGGTTTCAGGGAAAACGGCATCGCCCTGCGAACCTGAAATATAGCGTAAATACGAGCCAAAGTCGTCAGGGAGTTCTCCAATTTTCTCATCGCTCGACGTTCCACCCCACATAACAAAATGCTCAACACCGCCCTGAATATCGAAATTATTAGACAGTTGCGCCTTTAAATAAAGCGATTTATGATGCATGTGCGTGCGATGAACATAACGTTCATCGTAAAGAATTCCCTCGTCGAACTCGCCTTTAAACGAAAGAAACTTTGTGAAAAACGGTACCGGTTTATACCGCGAAACCCGAATGCCAATTTTTGGATATGGACGCGTGTTCCGGCTTTTGGCAATATTTCCGTTTGTGGTCGACAGTCCTTCGGCAAAAAGGTCGTTATGAACCATTCCAACAACAAATTCCCAATTGTTATAATTAATGCGGGTAAAAAGCTGGTTGGCCTGAAAATACATCCTGCTGTTTCCCAAACCGTAAATAAGGTCGGTTCCGGCCTGAATAAAAAGACTACTGTCGTTAAAATAGTGAACTCCTTCTGCGCCAACTTTCGAGACATTTAAAAGAGCATTCTCCTTTTCAATAGTTCCGTCGGTATTTGCCCAAAACCAAAAAGGCATCTTTTTTGAGTTTGAAATGAGTGCTGAATTTGAAACTGAAAAAGTGGATTTGGTTTGTCCGCTCGATTCAAAAACAGATAAAAGAAAAACAAATATGAGCAGGGAGATTCGATTCACAGATTAAATTGTTTTACAACAAATTAAGCACTTTAAAATGAAAGGGCAAAAAGAAAAGGCTGAAACAGAAACAATAAAAGCAGACTACTGCTTTCTCATTCTGTCCATTTCACGTTTCGAGTCTTTTAATTTTAACGACTCGCGTTTATCGTACGTTTTTTTCCCGCGCGCCAATGCAATTTCGAGTTTTGCAAGCCCTTTCCCGTTTACAAACAGCTTTGTGGCAATAATTGTTAACCCCGACTCTTTAACTTTCTTTTCAAGCTTAATAAGCTCCTTTTTATTGAGAAGTAGTTTGCGGTCGCGCTTGGCAATGTGATTGTTACAGGTGCCCATTTCGTATTCGGCAATATGCAGGTTTTTAACATACAAAGCTCCGTTTACAAACTGGCAGTACGAGTCGGTTAAATTAACTTTCCCGTTCCGAATCGATTTTATTTCGGTACCCACCAGCATAATTCCGGCCACAAAACGTTCTATTAATTCGTACTCGAAAGACGCTTTCCGGTTTTTTATACTAATATTTTGTGGTTTATATGCCATTTAGTTTTTAATAATATGCATTTAAAAGCTGTGTAAGCGTAATGCTTAAAAAGCTGAAAACAAAGAAGTTCACTACAATTGTAATGATTGTGTAACTTGATTGTTTATTTTCGGGGAAAGTAAGCATTTCTTTTACACCAACCCCAAAAATATAGAAACTATAAAACCCGAGAACTCCAATAACATACAGAAACGGAATTAATCCGGTAACCATAGAAACCAGAAAAAAAGGTGTTAACGAATAGACGACCAGATTTTGAGAAACAACTTTGTTTTTTGTTCCACCAAAGGTTTTTATCAGTTCGTTGGTGAAAAACACAGCAACAAAATATTGTAAAAGAAAAAGTACAATTATTCGCGCCGATTTTAACAGTGCAATTCCCAAATAAAAAGGTGTGTTCTTAAAAAATTCGCCCAGAAAAACGGCTGCTGCAACAAGCGTTAACAACGGTAAAAAATGGCCGATAAAAAGGTGACTTACACGATCCGGCTTCCCACTTCTCTCCATCCAAAACTGCTTTGGATGAAGCATTAATTGTTTACTGTTATTAACTATTTCAGAAAACGAAATTTTCATTCCACTCTAATTTTCCGGCAAAAATACATTTTATTCGTAAATACCAAAACATAAAAAATTTTACCGGGTTCACCTACCCTTTTCGTCGTTTTTCGCTTAACAGATTCTCGAGAGCAAACATCTCATCGCGCAGGCGGGCAGCTTCAATAAAATCGAGTTCTTTGGCAGCCGCTTTCATCTGTTTTTTTGTTTTCTCAATTGCTTTTTCCAGTGCTTCGGCACTCATATATTGCACCACCGGGTCGGCTGCAATGTCGGGTTGCCCCATTCCTCCCGAATATTCCGGTTGCTTGTCGCTACGGTATTTATAACCAATAATTTCGCGTGTTGGTTTTACAATTTGTGTTGGTGTAATATTATTTTCGATGTTGTATTTTAACTGTTTTTCGCGCCTGTAATTTGTCGAGTCGATGGTTTTTTGCATCGACTTGGTAATTTTGTCGGCATACATAATAACCAACCCGTTAATATTTCGTGCTGCCCGTCCTGCTGTTTGTGTAAGCGAACGCTCCGAACGTAAAAATCCCTCTTTGTCGGCATCTAAAATTGCCACCAAAGAGACCTCAGGCAAATCGAGCCCTTCGCGTAAAAGATTGATACCCACCAATACATCGAACTCCCCTTTTCTGAGTTGTTCCATAATTTCAACACGCTCCATTGTATCCACATCGGAATGAATGTAACGCGTTTTAATGCCCATATTAACAAGGTATTTCGACAACTCTTCGGCCATTCGTTTTGTTAATGTTGTAACCAGCACCCTTTCATTCTTTTCAATACGCAAATTTATTTCGTGCATTAAATCGTCAATTTGGTTGGTACTTGGGCGCACATCAATCATCGGGTCGAGCAGTCCTGTCGGTCGTATAATTTGTTCAACAATTACGCCCTCGCATTTTTCCAGTTCGTAGTCGGCTGGTGTGGCACTCACATACACAACCTGGTTGGTAAGGCTCTCGAACTCCTCAAACTTTAAAGGCCGGTTGTCGATTGCTGCCGGCAACCGGAATCCATACTCCACAAGATTCATTTTTCGCGAGTTATCGCCACCGTACATAGCACGAATTTGCGAAATGGTAACGTGACTTTCGTCGATTACTGTTAAAAAATCGTTGGGGAAATAGTCGAGCAGACAAAACGGACGTGTTCCCGGTTTGCGTCCATCGAAATACCTCGAATAGTTTTCGATACCCGGACAGTAACCCAACTCGCGCATCATTTCAAGGTCGTACTCCACACGCTCTTTTATCCGTTTTGCTTCGAGGTGTTTTCCTATCTCTTTAAAGAAATCGATGTGTGCCACCAAATCGTCCTGAATTTGATAAATGGAAGATTTCATCCGCTCTTTTGTGGTAACAAAAATATTGGCAGGATAAATAGTTGCTTCGGTTTGTTTTTCGATATTTTGCCCCGAGATGGGGTCGAAAGAGGAAATATCTTCAATCTCGTCGCCCCAAAAAACAATCCTGATTCCTTCGTCGGCATACGCCGGATATATATCAACGGTGTCGCCTTTCACCCTGAAATTTCCCCGTTCGAATTCAACTTCACTACGCGAATACAACGCATCGACCAATTTTCGCAGTAACGCATTTCGCGAAACAGTTTCTCCAACCCGAATAGTAGAAACATTCTCGTGAAAATCCTGTGGATTTCCAATTCCATATAAACACGAAACCGACGAAACAACAATTACATCGCGCCTTCCCGAGAGCAATGAAGAAGTTGTACTCAATCGTAATTTCTCAATATCTTTATTTATCGACAGGTCTTTTTCAATATAAGTGTCGGTTGATGGCAAATACGCTTCGGGTTGATAATAGTCGTAATACGAAACAAAGTACTCTACGGCATTGTCGGGGAAAAACTGTTTCATTTCGCCATAAAGTTGCGCGGCAAGCGTTTTGTTATGACTTAAAACCAAAGTAGGGCGCTGAACTTTCTCGATAACATTTGCCATTGTAAATGTTTTCCCCGAGCCGGTAACTCCCAACAGGGTTTGGAAACGCTCGCCCTGATTTATCCCTTCAACCAACTGCTTAATCGCTCCGGGTTGGTCGCCGGTGGGTTTATATTCCGAAACTACTTTAAATTGTTTTGACATTCTTTTTACTTGTCGATTTGTAATGAATTGTTGGAAAACATGTTACCAAACAGTTTTTCAACATTTTTTTCGCTTTCCAATCGTTTTTCTTACCAATAATTTTAAATTTGTCGATTCATTAGTTTGGACGCTAATATATACATTTTTATAAACGAAGATAATGAAGAGAGCAGCTCTTTTTATATTATTGATAGTATTGCAGAGTATGTTGTTAATGGCAATTGCCCAAGACAGTACGGTTTTACCTGTTAACAATAAAGGGTTTTATGTGGGTGGCGAGGTTTCGACAAATGGTTGGGGCGGAAACATCCGATATATTTTTAATAAAACGATTACGCTAAAAACAGGCATCGAAAGATTAAATTTAAAGCACGGACTGAATTTTAATGAATCGGGAGTTGATTTCGAAGCTGATTTACTATACAAAACCGGAGGTATTTATTTAATGGCAGATTTTAACTACACAAAAAATCTGTACATAGTGGCAGGAGCTGCCATGAATTCGTTAAATCCGGAAATAAAAGGATACGCAGTAAGCGATTTGCAATACGGCGATATCTCAATTCCTGCATCGGAAGTTGGCGAATTTATTTTCACACTCACTCCAAGCATGGATATTTCGCCGTATGCAGCTGTAGGGTTCCGTAGCTTTATAGGTGCAAAAGAGCGGGTTTCGTTTAATTTCGAAACTGGTCTTTATTATTTGGGCGCACCAAATGTAGAGATTGAAGCAACCGGATTACTTGCCCCCACTGCCGACCCGGCACACGGGCAAAAACAACTAATAGAGAGGCAATTAAGTCAGTATAAATTTTATCCGGTAATTAAATTTAATCTGGCGGTAAAACTTTTTTAAGCAAAAAAACCGACCTAACGAAACGAGCATGACTAGTAATTATCACACAGAAGTACGATTTAGTTGAAACACTATTTTTTTGTCCTGTGTCTTGATTCTTAATTCTAAAGTTTAATAGTATGAAACCCGGATGCCGGGAGTTATTAGTTTTATTTGAGCCGGCACAAAAGGAGATGTATATTGAGAAACAACATATTTATTACTCACCCTGATAATTTAGCAGTCTGATAAATCAGACTACCAAATTATCGTCCCTCTCTACGCGTAGAGAGGGA
>WGCT01000529.1 GCA_015493625.1 Draconibacterium sp.
ACCTCAGTTTCGGTGAGTTGCGTGTTGTCGTCGCCATCGGCTAAATCGGCCGGTACATTTGTAAGGCTGCCAAAATCTCCGTCGAAATCATCAGACGCATTGGTATCCCAACCTGTAAATGTAACAGTGTTTCCGTCGGCAATACTTAAATCTGCCCCCAAAAGCGAAAGATTTTGGTCGTCGGTTAAATCGCCAACAACTTGGAGTGGACTTGCCGAAGTTCCATCGCCACTTAATGTTGCGTTGCTCTCTACCACTTGCGAACCCCACTGGTCGCCTCCTGCTCCGGTTGGCAGTGTTACCACATTCCCGTCGGAAATGGTTAATTGGTTTCCCGAAACCGAAAGTGTTTGCAATTCATTGGTTACGTCGCCATCGGTCTCAGCGGTTAAATAACCTGCATCGTTTGCCAGAGCACTAATAGAAGTTGGTACATTACCTGCCACATCAGCATATTTAGCTTGTGGAATGTATTTGAACTCTGTTGTACTCATTTCAGTAAATGCCCCACTTCCGTTGTCAATTTCAACTTTTAAAAACTCGGAATTGCTCCAGTTAATTGTTTCGAAATTACCAATGATAACAGTTCCTTCTCCTAAAAAAACAGTTATAATTCCGTTGGAATCGGTTGTTGGAAAGTGTGTTTCCTGATACACAGCAGAACCATTTTCGAGAATAGTAAATCGTACGTCCACATCTTGGTTTTTGACGGGGTTGCCGTTGTCGTAAATTACGGCTTTGTAATTAAACCCTTTTTGTGCAAACGATATGTTCGCAAAAACAAAGAGTAGAATAAATAAGGTAAATTGTCTTTTCATCATCGTGATTAAATTTTAAGAATTTATCCCGAAATCTATACTTTCCTTTATTTATACAGAGTCGTTGTTTGGTAAACGACTTGTTTTAGCAAGTGAATCGTATTTATTTTTTAGTTAAGCGGAGCAAAAAATATTTTGCAGCTTAAAATCTTCTTTTTTCTGAATTGAATTGATCAGTAGGAAATATCTATTCCATCGAGTTTTTATTTATTTACTAGTTATGCTGCATAAAAACCAAAAATCAAACAATCTGAATAGAAGATTTGCATATTTCATTTAAAGTACTTTTTTTTGCACTTAATTAATAACTTAACACGGATTAAATATGATTGTAGCAAATTTTACAGAATTCAGAACTGAATTAAAACAATTTCTTGATAACGTTGAGAACAACCATGAAACATTGGTAATAAAGAGAAAATCAGGAAAAGGAACAGTTGTGATCTCATTAGATGAATACAATTCAATTATGGAGACCGTTCACCTATTAAGCACAAAAGCAAATGCGGACAGGCTTTATGAATCAATTCAACAAATGAAAGATGGAAATACAATCTCAAACCAAGACTTAATTGAAGAATAATGAGAATTACTTTTTCAAAAAATTCCTGGGTGGATTATTTATCCTGGCAAAAGGATGACAAAAAAGTACTGAAAAGAATTAATCAATTGATAAAAGACATTCAGCGCACACCATTTCAAGGTATAGGAAATCCAGAACCTCTGAAATATGATTTGTCAGGCTTTTGGTCTAGACGAATTGACCGAGAACATAGACTTGTTTATCAGGTTTTTGGCAAAGAAATATTAATCTATAGTTGTAAGTATCATTATGACAAATAAATTACTTGTTCATTCCAACAGGGGACTTTAAAGAAATAAATCAATCTATCTGCAAAAATTAGGTCAATAAAGTTATTTCCGAATGGGTAATACATCAGCCACTAAGAGGTTTCTTTATTAACCTGAGTTCGATTAAAAAATAAGCGTTATTGAGGCACTATTTTAAGCAAAAGATTCGTCGGATAAAACTTCTAATAAATTGTTTGAATAAATTAATGCTGATGAAATGTGTCGGAAATAAATGATAATACCTGCGGTAGCGATTCTCTCCAGTATGTCCAGTTATGTGCACCATCGCGTATTCTAAATTCGTGAGGAATATTGTTTTTACGCATTTCGATATGAACCAGTGAATTCCCTTCGTACAAAAAATCATCGTCGCCGATATCGATAAACCAGTGAACTTTCTTTTTTTGATTGTCGGGCATATTTTTAACCATCTCTAAAACGCTGTAATTATTAAACCATTCATCTATCTCTTTGTCGGTTACGCCTGTCATTCCTCTACGTTTCATCTGGCGTTTTACATCCTCTCTGTTTTGTGGTCCGGTTGAAGCACTCAGCGGACAAGCCGATGAAAAAAGGTCGGGCCGGTGTAATGCATAATAAAAAGTTCCGCCTCCACCCATCGAAAGCCCGGCTATTGCACGATAACGTTTTTCACCTCTAATTCGAAATTTCTTCTCTACATATGGCATTAATTCTTCGAAAAAAAAGTCTTCATAATTCCAATTTCCTCCCGGTAGATTTGTGTATCCACGCTGTCCGGTGTTTGCATCGGGCATTACAACAATCATTGCCGTGGCGTCTCCTGTTTTAATCGCTTTATCGGCAATCTCAAGAATTTCTCCAAATTGTACCCAACCGGCTTGATCGTCACCAGAACCGTGTAATAAATATAAAACTGGATAACTTCGTTCCGATGTTTCGTAGTCGGGTGGAAGATAAATGGCATATTTTCTATCCATTTTAAGAATTTCACTTTTAAACGAAAGATTGTCGTAAACTTTACCGGTTTGCGAAAACGAAATAGCAGGCAGGGCAAGAATCAGGAATAAGGCAATCTGTTTTTTCATAGAAATATATTTAACAAAATTGAAAATATAAATATAACGATAATTTGCTTTGTTTGAATGTACGACAAATTTCTATTTAAAACATTTTGTACGCAGATTGAGCCCACACTCAATCCACTTAGTTTATCGAGAGGGTCGGCGTATTATTTTCAATCAAATACAGTAGCTCTATTCCGAATACAGTTTTTCGCGCAAAGCGTGTATCTTTTCATCAACAATATAATCGTCGTAATTCATCAGTTTATCGATAATTCCGTTGGGCGTAAGTTCAATTATACGGTCGCAAACCGACGAAATAAACTCGTGGTCGTGCGACGACATAAAAACGTTACCCGGATAACGTTTCAGGTTGTTGTTAAACGACTGTATCGATTCCAAGTCGAGGTGGTTGGTAGGTGTGTCGAGCACCAGTGCATTTGGATTCTCGAGCATCATTTTCGAAATCATACAACGCATTTTTTCACCTCCCGATAGCACACTAACTTTTTTATAAATCTCGTCGCCGGCAAACAACATTTTTCCTAAATATCCTCGAATATACATCTCTGTTGTGTCGGAAGTAAACTGGCAAAGCCAGTCGAAAAGCGTTAACTCACTGTTAAAAAACGCTGAGTTATCGATGGGCAAATAGGCCGAAGTAATGGTTTGTCCCCACTGGTAACTGCCCGAATCGGGCTGCTGGTGTCCGTTAATAATTTCAAAAAAGGCAGTCATTGCACGCGGGTCTCGCGAAAGAAAAATAATTTTATCGCCTTTGTTAGCCATAAACTCCACATCTTTAAAAAGAATCTCTCCATCAATGCTGGCACTCAATCCCGTAACGTCGAGAATTTTATCGCCTGCTTCGCGCTCGGGAGTAAAAATAATTCCCGGATATTTTCGTGTCGATGGCTGAATGTCTGAAATATTCAGCTTTTCAATCATCTTTTTACGACTGGTTGCCTGTTTCGATTTTGCCACGTTGGCACTAAAACGTTGAATAAATTCCTGTAACTCTTTTTTCTTCTCTTCAGCTTTTTTGTTTTGAGCCTGTTGTTGACGCAACGCCAGTTGGCTACTTTCGTACCAGAAACTATAATTTCCGGCATACATTTTAATATCGTTAAAATCTATATCAATGGTGTGCGTACTAATTGCATCCAAAAAGTGCCTGTCGTGCGAAACAACCAACACCGTGTTTTCGTAATTGGCAAGATAATTTTCCAACCAAACTACCGTTTCAAGGTCGAGGTCGTTGGTCGGCTCATCGAGCAATAAATTATCGGGTTTCCCAAAAAGTGCCTGTGCAAGCAACACGCGCACCTTCTGTTTTCCACTCATATCTTTCATTAACGTCTGATGAAACTGCTCTTTAATTCCTAAATTACTTAGCAGCGATGCAGCCCCGCTTTCGGCATTCCAACCATCCATATCGGCAAATTCAGCTTCCAGTTCGGCAGTCCGCAGTCCGTCCTCTTCCGAAAAATCGGGCTTGGCATACAGTCGCTCCTTCTCCTCCATAATTTCCCAAAGTTTTGCGTGCCCCTTTAATACGGTATTCAAAACCGTAAACTCGTCAAACGCAAAGTGGTCCTGACTTAGCACCGAAAGTCGCTCACCTGGCCCCAACGAAATATGTCCGGCAGTAGCATCAATCTCGCCCGAAATTGCCTTTAAAAATGTCGATTTCCCGGCACCATTTGCACCAATTACACCGTAACAATTCCCGGCTGTAAACTTCATATTCACATCCTGAAATAACACTCTTTTACCAAACTGAATCCTTAAATCTGAAACTGTAATCATCTGAAAAATATAATTTTATGCCCCTTAAAAACTAAAAAGCGTGCAAAGGTAGATATTATAAAACTACAACTCGCACAATGCCCCCGAAACCGTTTTTCGATAAACGATTTGTTAACAGTAATTTTCTATACCAATTTGACTTTTTAATGCCATTCAGTTGAATTTAATTATTTTGTGCAAGGTTGAGTGAAAATATTTTAACGATAAAATTGTGCAAAAGAATAGATTCAATACGGCACTATAAGATTAATTTGGTATTATGTGCCGGCTGCCGGGCTTTCCGTTTGTAGTTTCCTCAACGCACTCCGGCAGTTGTAGGCAATCCGTGTGCTTCCTCCGGTCGCAGCCGTTTGCCAACAACCACTCGGGCGCGTTATCGGCAAGCTACCACTGCAATCCCTGCCGGGGCGCTCCGTCGAAACTGTTTCTCAAAATCACATTTTTTCATATAATACTCAAACAAAACTAAAAACAAGGGAGTTTGATGAAATCAGAAGGGAAGAAGACTATACCAATAAAATATCAGGCTATCCTTTGCCGTTGGATTTATCCAACGGATTATTAATTACATGAGAATACTGGGCTTTAAAATCTAATCTAAAGAATCACAATTTCGACTCGTTTGTTTATCTTTCGGAATTGCAATAGTTTAATTTAATTCAAAATACGAATGAAAAACAACCAAAATCAAATCAGCCAAAAAGTAATTCTTCCCCTGCTTGTTTTTACTCTTATCGTAAGTGGATGTTTTAATAAAAATGAGATTAAGGTAGAAAGTCCATCAAAAAATATTGCACTGCTATTCGAGTTAAACAAAGACAAAGAAAATGCACTTTTTTATTCAGTAAAAGAGAACAACAAACAAATTATTAAAGCATCGCCGTTGGGTCTCGAGTTTAAAAAAACAGGTGTTCTTGCCAAAAATCTTGAAATTACTTCGATAACAAAAAAGTCAGTTAATAAAGAATGGAAACCTGTTTATGGCGAAAAAAACAGGTACACCAACCACTATAACGAAACCGTCCTTCAACTACGTGAAACTGTTCCTCCCAATCGTTCTCTGGAGATAACTTTTAGGGTTTATAACGAGGGAGTTGCATTGCGCTACACCGTAAACACAACCCACAAAATAACCATTACAAAAGAACTTACCGGTTTTAAATTCGCCAACGATAACTTTGCCTGGGTAACCTACCAACCGCAAGGCGAGTACCAAAAAATGCCCCTCAGCAAAATCGATAAAAATTGCGAAGGACCACTGGTAATTGAAACAAATAACAACACTGTTGCAATTGGTGAGGCAGCTCTTGTTAACCATTCAAAAATTAAATTTCACACTGCCGCTCCCGATTCATTAACAATTATCTGTTCTATGGCAGGCGAGGCAACTTATAACTCCACATTTTCAACGCCCTGGCGATATATACTAATTGGCAACTCGCCGGGTAAAATACTCGAAAACAACGCCTTTATTCTGAACCTGAACGAACCCAACCAAATTAAAAATACCGACTGGATAAAACCGGGAAAAGTAATCCGCGAGGTTACCCTCACAACAAAAGGGGCAAAAGCTTGTATCGATTTTGCAGTCCGCCACAATTTGCAATATATTGAATTCGATGCCGGGTGGTACGGTTTGGAATACGATAATGCATCGGATGCTACAACCGTTACTGTCGACCCAAACAGGTCGCCCGGACCGCTCGATTTACACGAAGCAATCAGGTATGGAACACAAAATAATGTTGGCATAATATTATATGTAAACGGGCGGGCCATGATTAATCAACTCGACGAAATTCTCCCACTGTACAGCAGTTGGGGAATAAAAGGGGTTAAATACGGGTTTGTAAAAGTGGGGCCACAAAAGTGGACACAGTGGCTGCACGAGGCAGTTCGGAAAGCGGCAAAGTACAAGTTAATGGTCGATATTCACGACAACTACCGGCCAACCGGATACTCGCGTACCTACCCAAACTTAATGACTCAGGAGGGAATTCGGGGCGACGAAGAGAGCCCCTCGGTGGAGCACTCGATTATTACCCTTTTTACCCGGTTAATTGCCGGTGCTGCCGACAATACCAATTGCTATCTGGCCAAACGAGTTTCAACAAAGATGGGAGGTAAAACGGGTCAAATGGCCAAGGCGGTGATGCTATACAGCCCCTGGCAATTTCTTTACTGGTACGACCGGCCCGCCAGTTCGCCACAAAAAAAGGGAGGTGCCGGAAAAGCGAAAGGTCTCCTTTACGAAGAAGAGGCATTGAGTTTTTACGACGCACTGCCAACGGTTTGGGACGATACAAAAGTACTTGAAGGGGAAATTGGCGAGTTTGCAACCGTTGCCCGAAAGAGTGCAAACGATTGGTTTGTGGGCTCTTTGGCTGCAAATAAATCGAGGCAGTTAAATTTGCCTCTTACTTTTCTCGAAAAGGGGAAAAATTACGAGGCAACCATCTATTCACAAAATCGGAGTAATTTAGAAAACAACACCGTACAAATAGCAGAAATGCAGGTAACCAGCGAAACCGTGTTTTCAAAAAAATTGGAAGCAAACTCGGGAATTGCCCTTATTATCAGAAAAAAATAATCTGGATTTTGGAAATGATTAAAACAATCCTCATTTTAACGAGGCTTTTATTTATTACACTTATTTCACAATCAGCTTCTTCGATATTTTTTGATTTTGTCCGTGCAGGATTAGCAAATACACACCGCTCTTTAAATTAAAAGAGAGTTTAGTCGAATTGCGAACAGTAGTCATAAAACTCTTTTCGAAAACTTTCTGCCCGTTTAAATTGATAATTTCTATTTTATCGAATTCGAAACTGGGGCTGTTAATTGTAATTTCATCTGTTGTTGGGTTCGGATAAATATTAAAAGTTGGTTTTTGTAGAGATTCAACTCCGGTTGACGGCGGAACCGAATCGGATGTGAGCAAAACATAGGTAACCGAAAGTGGCGGAGCTTCAATTTTAATATCGCCATAAATACTTTTTCCCAAAGCTTTTACCGATTCGTAATTTGCCGGGCCGCCTGCTTCTCCTGCCGGGCCTTCTCCGTTTACACAAACTTTTCGCGAGAAATCGCCATTATCGGTGCCGCCGGTTAAAACAAAACGATAATAACTTTTTGCATTGGGCATGTTTTCCAAATCGAGCTGAACAATTTGTTTTGTGGTGCCTTTGTTTACCAAAACCACGCCACTCTGCCCCGACGAAAACGAAGAGGCGTAACTGAGAATATTACTGCTGCCCGAAACCGTTGAGCTTACAAACCGGTCGCCAAAATAGTTTTGAAAGTAGTACATATAGTAAAAAGGAGCATGCGGAGTTCCGTAGGCAGCACCCGGCTCGTTTGTCGATGCAAAGATTCCGTGGTCGTCTCCGTCGGCCCAACCATTCATTAAATCCCAACGGGTGGCTTCGCCATATTTGTTTTTTATCAACTCGCCTAAAACCAGTGTTGCGTGCATTCCGTTTATGTACGAGACTGCCTGTTTGCTTCCCACGGCAAAAATGTTCCATTCGGTTAGAGCAACGGGGAGATTGTCTTTGCCACCATAAGTTTTCAGGTCTTTTAAAGCGAAATTTTTAAAATCTTTTGTATCGGCAGCTGAGTTTAAAATGGTTGCCACGTTGGAGTTTTGGTTGTAGGGAGTGTAATACGAATGCACAATCAGAAAGTCGGCTTTGTCGGCAATTTCGGGCATTATTGTTTTGTTCCAGTTTTTCATCACATCGTTGTAGCCCACATGTTTGTCCATTACTACGACACCTATTTTTATTTCCCAACCAATTTCGCTTGCAGCTGCTTTCATCGAGTCGATAAACACGCGCGAATGCCTGCCATATAAATCGCCTGAAATAATTCGTGGTTGCCCGTCCTTATTCAGTGTTGTATCAATCTCGTAACCTGCTTCCCAAGTGCCCATGTTTTCGTTTCCTATTTCCCAGTATTTTGTGCGACCGTTATCATGTCGAACCCAATCTGCCGCAAGATGGGCAGCCGTTGCTACGGGGTGGGTGCCGGTACCGTAACGCGCGTAACTGTAATTTACGCAAATACATCCGGTTGAATTGGTTTTATCGAGCATATCGTAGTAATCGTTCAGTGTCATTGCCCAATTAGCAGTATGTACACCAGTATTTAAAACTTTAATTTCCATGTCAGGCGGAATATCGGCAGGGCCATTTCCGGGCGAGGCATTCCAAAAATAAGTGTTCGATAAATTTCCACCCGGCCAGCGCAAAACATTGGGTTGCAGTTTTGTAATATCACCCATTAACCCGGAGTTGTTATTCATTTTACGTGCCCATGGAACGCCGTTGTTTCCGTAAATGTATTTTGGAACTTTTGTAATGGTATCGTTTCTGTTAATTGAAACCGTAACTGTAGCCGGCTCAGAAGATTGTGGAGTATTAATGTATGCTGGTCTTTCAACTGTTTTGGGTTGCCAGTCGTCTAAAAAAAACTCTTGCGGGTTTTGTGCGCTACCCATAAAAACGAAAAGTTGCAGGAGTAAAACTATTGCAATAAAAATCTTCATCGTTCAAAAAATTATAACTTGTTTTCTCTGTATTTCATTTGCATTCCACGTAAAAAATTACGTAAAATCTGGTCTTTGCATTCACGATATTGACTCTGCCCGGGGTTACGAAAAAAAGCACTCAACTCGTGCTTGCTGATTTCGATTCCCGGAAGTTTTAAAATTGCTAAAATATCATCGTCTTTCAAATTCAGTGCAATTCGTAATTTTCTGAAAATAATATTGTTGTTCAACTTATTTTCGGGAATGGGTTTTGGCCCCTCTTTCTTACCTCGTTTCTCAATAATTAATCCATTCAGAAAAATTGCAAGTTGAAAATCTGACAGCGAAACATAAGCCGGGTCGATCTCCTTTTTCAGCCAACTGCTAATTTGGGCTCGGGTAACTTTCGAGTCGCCCAAAGCAAAAATTTCAACCATTTTCGAGTCGTTAAAATCGAACGAATACCTAATGCGCCGAAGAATGTCGTTATTGTCCATCTAATCGTATTTTTTACAAATATAAAAATCTAAAGGAATCTCTTAACACTATACTCAATCCAACGCAAAACATTAACGTTCGTTTACTACCCGAAAATGTTTCGATAGGCGGTTACCTTTATTGTCGGTTACAGTAATTATATGCCACCCTTTTTCGGGGCGCAATGCAAACTGATGAATACCGGAAGTTGCGCCCAAATATTTTTCGTCGAGGTGCCAATAAACGGTACTGTTTTTCTGACGATGAACCAGTTCAAAAATAATCTGTCCGGGAGTTCCATCTATATATCGCGGAATAAAAACTTTGTTCCATTGCCGCGGATAGATAAATTCCATATTCTCGATGTTGGTAGTGCAGCCCGGCATTAGCGGAGGTAAAGTTGAATATGCAGGATTATTTTGCCGGTAATAATATTCCATTGCAGGCGGCAAAACAAACCAGTTTTTATGTTGCATTTCGGATACAGGAAAGCAAGCGGCATTTACACGATAAGTTCCATTTGTATTTAAATGAACTTTTTTATGCCACGGACACACTTTCACTTTCGAGCCGCGAGGAACGAGGAGTTCTTTTACCTCGTTGCAGTTTGCCCCTGCCCTATAACCACTGTTTGCACAAATCGTTATTTTTTCCAGTTCATCGGCCGGCGCATTAAACCAACCCGATGCAGGCAACAAATCAAAAATATCGAACAACAATGGAGCTGCTGCCGTTGCACCTGTTAATCCCTGCCGGCCTTCGCCATCGGCATTTCCAGCCCAAACGGCAACCACATAGTCGCGGGTCATTCCCACCGCCCAAGCATCGCGAAAACCAAAGCTGGTACCCGTTTTCCAGGCAATATTTCGCGCCGATGCAAATTCATTCCATCCTGCTTGCGACTCGGGGCGGGTAACTTTTAAAAGTGCCTGCATTGTTAAATAAACTGCTCCGGCACGTATTTCGGGTTGAACAGGAGTTTCCCGGGTACAGTTCTCAATCGTATCATTTTCTATCCATGTTAATCCCGAAAAAGAGTTTTCGGAATAACGTCCGTCGTTTTCGTTGTAATTATTTAACACCGAAACCAGCGATGTGTACATTCCTGCCAAATCCCATAAAGTAACCTCTGCTCCACCCAAAATTAGCGACAACCCATAATAGTCGGGGTTGTGTGTTAATGTTTTCATTCCTGTTTTTTTCAGGAAATTATAAAACGGGGGAACTCCGAAATTTCGAAGCATCCACACTGCCGGAATGTTTAACGAACGAGCAAGAGCTTCGGCAGCCGGAACAGCGCCACTGTATTTCTGATTAAAATTTGTTGGAGTAAAACCGCCAAAACGAGTTGGGATATCGGGGATTAGCATTTGTGGAGTAATTAATCCCTCGTCGAGCATTTTGCAATACAGAAACGGTTTTAAAATACTACCTGTGCTTCGCGGTGCTTCAGTAATATCGACGTGGTTATCGTGTTCAAAATCCACTCCATCGAAAACATTTCCCACATAAGCTCTCACTTTTTTTGTGTGCGTTTCGGCAACAATTACCGCCAGATTATAGATATGATTTGCCCTGAGCTTTTTACTGTGCCGGGCAACAAGCCGGGCAACACGAGCCTGTAAATAATAATCGACAGAAGAGCGAATGCGTTGTCCGCTTTTTTCGCGTGCAGCTCTTTCTACCAAATGATAGGCATTTAACGGAAGTGGGGTAACTTTCCCGGGCAGTGGTTCGGCAATAGAGAGTTTACAGGTAAGCGAATCGATCTCGCCCAAAGCCAATAACTTATTCAGTAATCGGTCGCGTTTCTTTTTTAGCTTTTGGTCTAACCTGCCGGGGTAAATTAACGATGGAGCATTGGGTAAAACAGCAAGTGTTGCCGACTCTGCCCACGATAACTCACTTGCCGGACGATTAAAATAGCGCCACGAAGCAGCATCGAGCCCCACAACATTTCCACCAAAAGGAGCGTGAGAAGCGTATAAATTTAAAATCTCTTTTTTCGAAAACCGCAGTTCGAGATTTATCGCCCAAAGTATCTCAATAACTTTGTTTTTTAATGAACGTGACTTTTGTTTTCTGGCCATTCTGCAAACCTGCATTGTAATGGTGCTTCCACCGCTAACAATTCGGTTTGCTTTTATATTTTGAAGGAGTGCCCGTAACAACGAAACAGGATTAATACCGGGATGACAATAGAAATATTTGTCTTCGAAATTCAATAAACACTTTTCGTATTTTATGGGAATCGAATCCGATTCGGGAAAACGCCACTGCCCGTCGGCAGCAATTCTTGCACCGAGAAGTTTTCCACTGTGGCTTTCTAAAATGGTTGAGTAGGGCGAATTAAAAAGTGGTTTGGGGACAATAAAAAATATCACCAACAACAAAAAAAGCAATACTCCCAAAAGAAATAGCAGTCGTTTTTTCAACCTGTTTTTATTTACATATAGATTTCGAATGCAATTTAAAATGATTAATAGAGAAATGAAACGAAGCTATAAAAATGTTTTACTCTAAACTCGGGTAAAAAAACAAAACCGGAAAAACAAAGAGGCACACATCTCATCAAACTACTATATATCAACAACTTCACAATACTGACGAGTCTGCCTTATTTTTTACAACAATACAAAATGGGAGATAAAATGCAGGATAAATTAAACTATTCGAAATAATGAATATACCAGTTGTTTTCGTCTAACAGATAATTATACATCTCTTCACGTTTCCCTACCGGAAATTTAGCTGCAACTTTTTTTGCCAGATACGATGGATCGTTTCTTCTTTTAGCTACTCGCATTAAATCGTAAAATCTGCCTCCCTCGAAAGCTAACTCACGAGCACGCTCATCCATTATCTGATCTTCGAGATAGTGCTGTTTTCCAAGGAAATCTCCGGTTAGATCGATATAACCAACTACTTTATTTGTAAAAGGATGATGCAGGTAGTTAATGTTTCCAACTTTTATTCCATCGGTTTTTCCACCAAACCCTACCCGGCCTCTTACGCCCATTTGCTTACGGTTTGCGTCTATTGTATAATTCGACCCGTCGTTAACAATATTTACTGCATTCGAAGTAAACGGCCTTACAATTCCATTCTGCTCGAACGACCAATACGTATAAACTTCGGCAAGCCACAACTGTACACCCGCTGCCCTGTATATTGGGAAATTAGCATCCATATCGAAAACATCTTTCCCTATGGAATATTTCCAAACAACAGTATCGGCACCTTCAGTAATTAGATCTGCTGAGCGATAATCACTTTCCGACTTTAACAACAACATTTTTTTAATATCATCTTTTAAAATAGGAACACCACTATTTAAGTACGAGTATGATTCTCCATATCCCCGATAAAAATCGCCGGGAATTCCTTTAAATATGATTTTTGTTGTCCAGGGTTTTGTATCGTCAATATGCATTGTATAGTTGTCCCATAAAGCTTCCCAGTTCAATACAGCCTGCCGTGTTGGTTTTAGCATGTATTTATGTGGTGGGCGCGAATCGAATATAGTTTGGAGATGATTCTGCTGAAGATACGATTTATCGAAAGATAAGGTAAAAATATGCTCTTTTATATCAATTCCGGTAAATATATTTTTCCAACTGTCGAAGCTAAAACTTTTGTCTAACTGATATCTGTAATTGTCTGACTGGGCATAAGTAATTTTTTCGAAATGAGTAGCAGCTTGCGTTAAATCTCCTTCGGTAAGATACATAATTCCCAGCAAAGTATGCCAGGCATAAGTATTCCAGATTGACACCTCCCATGTTTGATCGTTATTGTCGATATAATGATTTACGCCAACTGCCTTCACTTTATGTTCAAGTTCGTTAGTAAAATAGTCGATTACCAAATCCTGATCAAAATAGTGTTTCTCTAATTCAATGGGTGTGTTATAGGTTGTATCGTTGTTGTACCCGTCTAAACCAAATTTTATATCAACACTGTCGATGTATGTACCTGATGAGTTAATAAAATTGTTAACCTCATCAATTGTGGTTAACGATTCGTATATGAACGGTACTTTCCCGTATATTTGTACTGCATTAAAATATGCCCACGCTCTCATACACAATGCTTCTCCATAAAGTCTGTCGTAATTCGATATGGGGCTGTTAGGGTCGAGAACTTCAGGATTTTTTTCCTGCAAAATTCGTATGAAATTATTGCTGGCCGAAATTAGTTCAAAGAAATTTGTTGGCGATGCATATTTATTATCCTTCGATATTTTAAAGTTATACACTTCCACCATATCGGCATCGGCATTATCGGTAATTTGCAATAAATCGCCTCGAAGCTCTCCAAGCACAACAAGCTGTTCAACTAATTTAGCTTGAATTCCGTACAATCCCATCTCAATAGACCTGTATTCATACCAATCGTCGTATAATTTATCTTCTGTAATATTTATCTCCTGCTCGGGATTAAGAAAGTCTTTACACGATGAGAGTGCGATTATTGAAATCAACAGAATTGGAATAATCTTAATGTATTTATTATAGTTTTTCATAACAATCAGAATAAAATATTAAAGACCTAATTTTATACCTAACACAAACTGCCGGGGCATTGGCGTTAGCCCATAATCTATACCTTGCATCATATGCATATGCGAGTATGCAAACTCAGGATCGTAACCCAAATAATTTGAGACAGTAAACAAATTTGTTGCTGAGAAATAGAATTTGGCACTTTTAAATACGAGGAAATCTCCGGGTATTGTATAACTCAGCGAAACATTTTTCAGTCTGAGATACGAACCATCTTCAATCCACCGTGTCGAGAAGTCGGAGTTCCCGGGAACATCGTCGTAAACTGCCCGCGGAATTGTTGTCTGTTGTCCCTCGTATTGCCAACGGTTAAGCACTACACTACTCTGGTTTTCAAGCCCTTTCATATTTTCGTTTTGCGAGCGCACATAATTGAATACGTCATTCCCCTGAACATATTGAACAAAAATGTCGAGAGCCCACCTTTTATATGTAAATGTGTTACTTATTCCTCCAAAGAAATCCGGGATTGATGAACCAATTACAGTTTTATCGAAACTATTGATTATTCCATCGGGAGTTCCATTTGGGCCTGAAATATCTTTAAAAATAGCGTCACCTGCCCTGTACGGAACAAACCTGTCGTTAACAAGCCCACTACTCTGTGCTTCTTCCGATGTGCTGTAAACTCCTTGGTAAATGTAGCCATAAAAACTATTTGCTCTTTCACCAACCATATTCACTACTTCGGCACCTTTTAATTTTGTAACAAGTTTATCTCCTTTTATTTCAGTTACTTTATTGTTAAACATCGAGTAGTTTGTTTGCATATCCCATTTAAAATTTGGTCGATCCATTATTCGCAAAAACAGATTAAAATCGATTCCTTTATTCTCCATTTTACCTCCGTTCTCAGGTCTTATATCGAATCCAAAATAAGCTTCCATTGGTGCAAATATCAACATATTGTCGGTTGTCGATTTATAAAAGTCGATACTTGTTCTCACTCTGTTTCCTTTCAGTGCCAAATCTATTCCGGCATTTATCTGCGAAACAAATTCATAGGTTAACTCGTCGTTTGCAAGAACTCCGGGAACAAGCCCCACGGTTTCTCTGAATTTTACTGCATTGTAGTAATTTGTTGCATTCGACTCTCCAATATCGTCGTTACCCGAACGCCCATACGACAGACGAAGTTTTAAATCTTCGAGTCCCGATTTATCTTTCAAAAACGATTCGTTGGAGATGCGCCAGGCAGCACCTGCCGAATAAAAAAGGCCAAAAGGAGCACCTGCTATTTTTATTGTATTTGCTGCATTGTCGCCCACACGTGAAGAACCGTCGAGAGAGAGAGAGGCTGTAGCCAGATATTTGTCTTTATAACTATACGACATGTATTCGTATAACGAGAACCAGTTCCAGTTTCTATTTGCTCCTCCAATTTCTCTTAGGTTTGCTGCTCCGTCTTGAATCATTCTGTACTGATCATTCGGATGCGCATTTTTCGTTAATCCCCAATCGTATTCAAATTTATTTGATAAAATATTAATACCGGTATTGGATGAAAACATATGGTTGGCTCCTATTTTTTTATTAAACTTCAAATAGGTGTTGTTATAAAAGGCCGACAACGAATTGTTCGAAATTTTGGCAACATTAATTGCTTCATCGTTATAATACTTCTCCATTCCCATATTC
This sequence comes from Draconibacterium sp., assembly GCA_015493625.1. GTDB lineage: Bacteria > Bacteroidota > Bacteroidia > Bacteroidales > Prolixibacteraceae > Draconibacterium. The sequence continues at coordinate 15,734 of WGCT01000529.1, forward strand.
GGCATAAAAATGTGTTCTTTAAAAACATTGTATGTTATTCCGAAATTAGATTGCAATTTAAGGTTTTCTTTAATAGTGGCCTCGAAGCCCAATGTTGAGATAAAATTGAAATTACTGTTATTTGCTTCGTAATTATCGATAACTGCTTGCGGGTTACTCACGCCGAGTTCATCAACCTCGGTTAGTGCGGTTAACTCCTGCCCCTCTTCGTCGTATTGGTATGGATTTAACATGGGAGACTTTGCCAGACTGGTCATAATAGGACTAGTTTGCGCAATTTGCCCCGACTCTTTAAGCTCTGAGTTGTTGTAAGCTAAAGAAACTCCTGCATTCATTTTTAACCATGTAAAAATATTTAGCAGGCTTACAAACCTCAAATTATAAGCGTCGTAGCCTGTGTTTTTTATAATTCCATTACTATTCATGTATCCAATCGACAAACCGTAACGAGCAATCTCGTCTCCTCCTTTTACATTAACATTAACATTAGTAAAAGCTGCATCGGTAAAAATTTTATCCTGCCAGTTTGTATTGTGCTGATAGTCAATATATCTATCTTCGTCGGGTGTAAGGTATAAATTTGGATATTTTTTAATAATCTGTTCTTCGGGAGTACCCGACGAAAACAATAGTTCGCTGATTAATGCTTTATGTTGTCCGGCATTCATTTGAGGAATTTCGTTTGAAGGTGCCAACGAGTAACCTGCTCTTAGGTCCAATTCAACAACGGTTTGAGTGGCACTCGGATGCAAGGTTTCAATAAATACAATTCCATTAGAAGCTTTCGAACCATAAACGGCAGTTAACGACGGGTCTTTTATTATAGTGGCACTCGATACATCGAGAGGATTAATACCCAACAGAGGATTATACTCAAACCCATCGAGGTTAGAGCCAAATACGCCGGTAGATACAATTGGTATTCCATCGACAATATAAAGTGGAGTGTTCGATGCATTTAAGGAATTTACACCTCTAAGAAACGAAGATGCACCGGAACCGGGGTCGCCGGAACGGTTTGTGATATGCAGACCTGAAACACGCCCCTGAAAATACTGGTCGACGGATATACCCGGTGTTTGTTTAATATTCGCTGTATTTACATAAGAGAAACTTGAAATCATATCGCGTTTTAATATATCTTGCGACAAAACAACTATATTATCGTCGCCCGATTCAATCGTGTTGCTTGTTAAATAAATTTTCAATTCTGTACGGTTATTCAAAAACAGGCGTCTCTTTTTATAGCTATCCGAAGGAGAAATATTTAACCAGTTATCTCCCGAGTTCGATTTTATAGTAAACTCTCCTGCTTCGTTGGTTACCGAAGGCAGTTCCATCGATCCCTCAATTCCAACAGAAACATTTTGAACCGGCTGATTTGCACCATTCAAAACAACACCCTTAACAAGAATAGTATCTTGACTATAAACCGTAAAAACACCAAATATCAGCATTGCCATCACGGCAGTAACCTTTCTCAAGTTTGCTTTTAAATATTGATTGTTCATTATAATACTAGTTTGCATTTGCCGTTTGCTTTTCTCCGTTTTTGTTACCAAAAAAAAGTTAAACGCTAATTTATAGAACTTACCATTTTCTATTGCAGACCGTTTATCTGCTTTAGATTTACGATAAGTTAATATGTTGAAAATTTTATTCATTTATTATTTACAAGTTCATTCGTTTCTACTAAATCTACTACTCTTCAACCGGTATAAATTCGACATAATCGATAACTAACCCCTGTGCCATTATAGTACTTGGGCCTCTGTAAACAAATTTTATATTGGGTTTTCCATACTCGGTAATATTATTCACCCACATATCGAACATGTTAAAACGTTTGTCGGGTTTAAATCTTTTTCCGGTTACACTCCGAATTAGTCCGTGGTACAATACGTAATCGTAATAGTCGAATGTACGTGCCAACTCGCCATTAATATAAATATCGTATATGCCTCCAATATCCATATGTGTTCTAACCTCCATTCTATATTTTCGTGGGAATAGCCGTGGACCTTTAAATTCGAGAGAGAAACTTCCATCGAAACCTTTTGGGAACGGTACCCGAAGAATTGAATCGTTCGATGCCCTTGCTATCTTTTCTTTTAACGGGTTGAGAGGAATAGAGCTTTGCATGTCGGCAAAGTCGTACCACGAGAATCGGTTTACACCGGTTTGTACGAGCAACAATTCGCCTTCGTACTTCGTTCCTCCGTTGTACAAGGAGTCGGGAATTTCAAAATTTTCGTAATTATAAGCGTAGCCATTACTGCAAAGAAACTGATCGGTGGGAACATAGGTAATAACAACACTATCGCCTAAAGCATTTAGTAGTTTTACGGTGTCGGTTGGCGACTTCCAAATAAACTCCTCTTCTTCAATCATATTAAGAAATACGCCTTGTTCGAGCAAATGTGGCATTAGTATTTCGTTTTGCCACTCAAGCGGAATATCATTATAATCGTTATAGTCTCCTCCTAATTTTTGTGCCATTACGGTTAAAGCATTGTTATAGTCTTCTTCTTTGGGAAAAACAAGTGTTGCAGCAGCTGTACGAAACTCGTGTTTAACAGGAAAGAATTTCCACTCGAATTGATTTTCTATTGTTGAAACAGTATCGTAAACAGTGTTTCCATCTTCGTCGAAACCAAGCGGTTTACTTTTCTCTTTGTCGAGAATTACGGTGTCTTGAGAATCGATATAATCACTTAAAATAGGGTTGGTAAATGCATAATATTCATATAAATTTGGATTTGGATCGACAACCTCATCCACAACAAAATAGCGTCCGTTTCTATACAACGGACTCTGTTCTATCACTTCAACACCATCTATTTTAACCGAGTTGCCACTTTCTTCGAACATAGCAAATTTTTCGGTAAGAGTTTGAACTTTACGTTTTCCCTCAATACTTGATGAATTTAAAAGATGAGAGTAAAAATGATAACGCAAAACAACTTCGCTAAATTCTTTTACTCCAATATAATTATCAATAGCATCGTTAGTTGGAATCAATACCGAATAAGGAATATCGGAATTGAAAAGTGTATCAAATTTATTTGCTTTTACAATTTCAACAAACTTCGATAGTTTCGGGTCTTTTTGTATAGCGTCCCAAACATTCTCATCTACTGTTTCAGGATAATCGTCGTAGTGCTTATCCCACTCTTTGTT
>WGCT01000530.1 GCA_015493625.1 Draconibacterium sp.
CAATAAACGAATTGTTAAAACTGTTTTGCTCAATCAGTTGAGAAGCTGGATTTAAAAACCACTCCTTAACCTCTCTTTCATAAATTGTTATTTTAGTTTCTATATTTCTTGGGTCTAATCTGACATTGTCATTTCTTTCGTCAATGGCAATTGGAGTAGAGTTTTCATATTTGCCTAGAATTTCTGGAGCAAGATATATTTCTCTATCCCTTTGTATTTGTTTAGGCATATAAATTTCCTTTTAGAGATAACGACCGGCATCACCTGCACCAAGCAGATTCACCGACAAACTTGGGTAAGGCAGTAAGGGTAGGTTAACCGATGAGATTGGAAGGAACTCTGTCGTGCTTGGTGTCAGAGTGAATGCCATTGTTCGGCATCCACTCTTGGCTAATTACACTTTTATTCCACTGAGATAGCTATTTTTTTACAAAAACAAAAAGGCCATTATCTTGATCACTAGTAGCAAAACCTAAACCACCCATTATATTTCGCTGTTCATCAATTTGCATATGAAACTCAGTGATAGACGACCCTGTATCTGTTACTGTACCAGTAACTTGGCCGGAAGAATCTACAGATAGACTTCCATTCGTAAAAGTCCAAATATCCCCATTAGTGCTGGTCAAAGTACCGGAAGTAAGCTCGCCTGAACTATTAAAACTGAATACCCCTTCCCATGTCCTATTCCCAAACAAATCTGAATTACTTACAAACCAATCCCCTGCCAAATCGGTAGTACTTGCACCTGTTGTTTTTTTGATAAAAATATACAAGCCATTTTCCGTATCAGATGCTCCCTTTCCGTAACCCGCCATAAATTTTTCTTGTTCATTGAGATCCATGGTAAGATTGGTCATAATACCTGAAGCATCTTGCAACGTACCGACAACGTTACCAGGTGCATTGCTGGCCGGATAATTAACAACCAAAGATCCTAAAGTCCCACCTACAAACGTACGATTAGTTCCATCAGCACATTCAACTGCACCAGTAGCGCTCCTGAAGTTCTCTAAGCCTGATAAACCTGTAAAAGTGATAGTTCCCCCACAGGTACGGTTTGCAACGAGGTCTGAATATGCCAAAAACCACTGATCACTTAGGTCCGTTGATTGCGCCTCACTTGATTTTTTTACAAATATAAACAATCCATTTTCACTTTCACCAACTGCCTTACCTTTACCAGCCATAATATTTTTATGACCATTAAGTTGCATGGAAAAGGATGTTGTCGTTGTATCAGAATCGGTTAATGAACCAGTTACTTCACACGTTGAACTTGTATTTAACTTTCCGTTAACAAAAGTATAGTTCGCTCCTGATGAGCTTTTTAGAGTCCCATCGAGTAGTTTTCCAGACTTGTTCAATGTGGTGATACCATACCATGTATGGTTCCCTCCTATATCTGAACCAGAGAAAAACCAGTCAGTACCTTTGTCTTTGAGTAGGATTGACAATACTGGTTGAAGAGAGTTCTTTTGCTTCCTCAAATTTCCTGAAAAAGTACCAGCTTCTCCCCCGTTTTGACTACAAATTATACCTGATGCACTTAAGAACATCATTTGCCCACTTGCATCCAACGTAGCGGTAGCGGTAACATCCCAATTTGAACAATCTGGATCCCCAGGTCCCATGTTCGGAAACTGAAAAGTTAACACTCCATTACTGATATTACCCACGAAAGGTTGTGGAGATACTGTTTGGTTATCAGTAACCGTTCCACTTATTATACCATTATTTTCCGCAAGAACTATTGTTAAATTAACAATTTCTGATTCATTTGGTGATACCACACTGACATCACCCTTCCAGCGACCAATGTATTCATCCATCGTTGCACTATGCAATGATGGAATCCAAGTTGTAAAAAGTAAAATTAACACCAACATTGGCTTGTTGTAGATTCTCATAATTGCCTACCCCCCCCCTTTGCTTTTGATTTATTATTGATTTTCTATCTGCCGAACAAGTTATTCTCTGGTTTCCTTATAGCTCCGAAAACCATAAATTATTGACAACGCAAAATCAATGCGTTATTCTGTTTTATGCTTTATATCATGCAATATTTGCTGGATATCACCTTAACAGGATAACATTCATGTTGCAAATACCTGCTCAACTCGCCAGCCAATTCGTGGCCTATATCGGGCAACAGGGTATTCCCGCCGGGCAACATCGGTATTACTTGAAATGGATACGGTACTACCTTGATTTCTGCCATAAGTATAACTGCAAACAGGGGACAGATGCGAGCCTGGCTGCCTTTTTGAAAAAGCTCGGTGAAAAGAACCAGCCGGTGCAGTTGCAAACACAGGCAGAACAGGC
>WGCT01000531.1 GCA_015493625.1 Draconibacterium sp.
TTTATACACAGTATAAAAATGTGGTATTTTTAGTTCACAATGGTTTGAATTTATGAATTTGGGTAGAATAAAAAAAGAGGGTATCAATAAAAACCAGTAAACTGATATTTAATTTTGATACCCTCTTTTTAAGAAGTTTTATATGAGTTTTTTGTGTTACTCGTTTATAAAAGCATCGCGTTCTTTTAGAAATTCAGAAAGGCGTTCGATGGGGTCGCGTGTAATGGCGACCCTTCCGGAGCGGATAAATTGCATTACTTTAAATTTATTCAGCTCGTCGAAAAGTGCCTGCGTTTCTTCTTTGTGTCCTGTTTTTTCAATAACAACGTAATCTCTGGTTATTTCAAGAATACGGGCACCGGCATTGCGAGCAATTTTTTCAATACTATCGCTTTGATAAATGGGTTCAATAGGCACTTTATATAGTGCTATCTCCTGATAAACAACCTCTTCGTTGTTGTGATAGAAGGCTTTAAGAACATCAATTTGTTTTTCAATTTGCCCCACCATTTTAATAACTTGCTCTTTTGTTTCCTGTATTACAATTGTAAATTTAAAAATGCCTTTAATGGCCGATTCCGAAACGGTAAGACTTTCAATATTTACTTTTCTTCGTGTAAAAACAATAGTTATGCGCGAAAGTAAGCCAATGTGGTTTTCCGAATAAACTGTGATAACATATTCTCGTTTCATTGTATTTTCTTTTTTTTTCCTGTTGTTACAGGTAATTATTTATTCTAATTAGTAATCAATTTCGAACGTTCAGTATTAATCTGTTAAGGTTCGAGCATAACATCTGAAACCGATGCTCCTGCAGGAACCATTGGAAACACATTGTCCTCTTTTTCGATGGTAACTTCCAGAACATAAGGGCCGTTATGGTCAATCATTTTTTGCATTGCTGCATCGAGACTTTCACGTTTATCGACCTTACTTCCTTCTATTCCGTAACCTTTTGCAATGGTAATAAAGTCGGGGTTATGGTGCAACTGGGTAAACGAGTACCTTTTGTCGAAAAATAATTGCTGCCACTGCCGTACCATTCCAAGAAAGTTATTGTTCAAAATAATAATTTTAATGGGGAGTTTATTTTGTGCAATGGTTCCGAGCTCCTGAATTGTCATTTGAAATCCACCGTCGCCACTTACCGAAAACACAATGCGGTCGGGTGCTCCCATTTGTGCGCCCATACTTGCCGGCAATCCAAATCCCATTGTTCCCAAACCTCCCGACGATACATGGCTGCGACTATGCTTAAATTTAAAATAGCGTGCATTAATCATTTGGTGTTGTCCCACATCGGAAACCAAAATTGCTTCGTGGTTTGTTTTTTCTGAGGCCATTCGAACAACTTCGCCCATGGTTAATCCGGGTTTTGTTGGGTGAATATCTTTTTTTATTACCTTTTCATATTCAATTTCATCGCACTTTTTAAACTCTTCAATCCACTCTTTATGCGTGTTTTGTTTTACCGCTTCGGTAAGCATTTGTAACGATTTTTTCGAATTTCCCAAAATTGCCACATCGGTTTTAATAATTTTATTTATTTCTGCCGGATCAATTTCGAGGTGAATAATTTTTGCATTATTAGCATAAGTACTTACTTTTCCGGTAACGCGGTCGTCGAAACGCATTCCAACGGCAATAATTACATCGGCGTCGTTAGTTAACAGGTTTGGCCCGTAATTGCCGTGCATCCCGAGCATTCCAACGTTTAGCGGGTGTTCGGTGGGTAAAGCCGAAAGTCCGAGCAGTGTCCATGCAGCAGGAATTCCGGTTTTTTCGATAAAGGTCTGCAACTCTTTTTCAGCGCCACCAATAATTACTCCTTGTCCAAGCAACAAGAGTGGTTTTTTTGCATTGTCGATAATTTTTGCTGCTTCGTTAACTTTAGCAATATCAACCGGAGTTTCGGGAACATAACTGCGAATTTTTGTGCATTTTTCATATTTCCAATCGAGCAATCCCATTTGTGCATCTTTTGTAATATCGATTAGCACCGGACCCGGGCGGCCGGTTTGGGCAATATGAAATGCTTTTGCAATGGCTCCGGGTACCTCTTCCGGTTTAGTAATCTGGAAGTTCCATTTTGTTATTGGCATGGTAATACCAATTAAATCCGATTCCTGAAATGCATCGGTACCCAACAAAGATGACCCCACCTGCCCGGTAAAACAGACCATTGGAATGGAGTCTAACATGGCGTTTGCAATTCCGGTTATTAGGTTTGTAGCTCCCGGCCCCGAAGTTGCAAAACAAACTCCCGGTTTACCGGTAACTCGTGCATATCCGTCGGCTGCGTGTACTAAACCCTGCTCGTGTCGAGTTAAAATATGCTTTATTTTATCGTTGTAATCGTACAGCGAATCGTAAATTGGAATCATTGCCCCCCCGGGATAACCAAATATAATGTCAACATTTTCCTCTATCAACGAAAGGATAACTGCCTCTGACCCGGGAATTTTTTTATTTGTCATTTTATTAAGTTTTAAGTAACAACTCTTGCTAAATTATATTCTGTTAACGCTTTTTATTTTTC
>WGCT01000532.1 GCA_015493625.1 Draconibacterium sp.
ATTTCTAACCTTATTGATTTTTCTTTCGTTCTTAATTCATTTTCAATTTACTAATAATTTTCATTATTCGTAGAATATCCAATTTAACAGTATATTGCTCAATGACTTACGGACTTTGCATGTGCTCAATATGAGCATGTACACACTTTTAAAAAGTCAGTTCGTAAGATACAAATTTCCAGACGGAATAAACAGTAAGTGCGCAATAATTATTTCCCAGAGGGCGCAAGTCACTTTTTGGCTAGTTGGTGAAGCCAATTAGTAAGCTGCAAGCTTGTTACGGGCGACTGTAGGAATGAAGGAAGCAGAATCAGTTATTTACTTTTGGGGCTGACAAAACGCACTTTTTTTAATGGAATCATAGCATTTTAAAATTAACCAGAAAAATAAGATTTTGTTTGTATCACAATCTATCATTGGATTACGTATACAATGAGGTTCGAGAAAGCGAAGAAAAGTAAATTTGATGAAACAGAAAGAAATTATCTTTGATAAAGACATATTTTCTGGTTAATTCATATCTTTACAACGCAATTACTGGGATACAGAGGCTTTGGGGAAAATATTGAAAAAGTTTCGGATACTAGTGTTAAATACAATTTATTGTGCCGCTTTTTTATTCAACCTTAAAATAAACAAATGAGAACAATCAAGTACCAGACAGCATTTTTTCTGACTTTATTTGCAGGCATTCTGTCATTCAGCAGTCTTAATGCACAACACATTCTAACAGGACCTTATATTATTGAACCGGGTAAAACAGCCATTACCATCCGTTGGGAAATGGATAGCAAAGGTGATTACACAATGGAGTACGGTAAAAAACAGTCAAAAACCGACAAGAAGCATTTGGTACTACGTGAAAGTAAAAATAACGGGTTTCTTTACGAAATCAACCTCAAAGGATTAAAGCCGGGTTCATCCTATTATTATCACCTCAACGGACAAAGCGAGAAGAGTTGGCACACTTTTGAAACCTATTCCAATAATTTGGATAAATTTACTTTCGCAGCCATGGGCGACAGCCGGAGCAACCCTGAAATTTTCAAAAAGATTATGGAGGAAACCGAAGCGGTAAAACCTGCTCTTATCATCAGCATGGGTGATTTGGTTGAAATTGGTGCCAACAATAAGGAATGGCATGAGTTTTATTTTCCTGTGGTAGAAAATTTTGTTGCTTCCACACCGCTGGTAAGCACGTTGGGCGACCATGAAACCAGCGGCGATAATGGCGACCTGTTTCGCTATTTTCTTCGAAAAGATGAGCCCGTAAACAAACAATGGTTCTCCTTCGACTATGGCAACTGCCATTTTGTTTCGCTCGATTTTCGTCATCCTGACGATCAAGAGATGATTGGCTGGTTTATTAAAGACATAACCGCCTCAAACAAAGAGTGGAACTTTGTTTACATGCATCGCGGGGCTTATAATTTTGGAGGTCATCGTACCAATTGGGGAAGAGGCATCTGGCCGGAGCTTTTTAGCAAGTATAAAATTGACATTGTTTTTGCAGGGCATTCGCATCTTTACGAAAGATTTTTGCCGGTCCGTGAGAAAGGGACGGCCAATGCAGTTACTTACATAACAACGGGAGGAGCTGGGGCTGATCTTTATGAAAAGGTTTTTAACAAAACAATTATGGCAGTCTCCGAGTCAGTGAATCACTTTGTAACCATTAAAATCGATAAGAACAACCTCGATTTTACAGCTACCCGGATGGACGGCACGTTGCTTGATAAATTTGAAATTGCAAAAAACAAAAACGGATACGACAAAGCATACGAGACATCAATTATTTCACAGGAGCTGCTTAATACCATTACAGGATTCAACAGTGCGGTTTCACAAAACCTGTCAGAGATACCACTTTATGCTGCACCTGCCAAATACTATTTTGAGATACAATCTTCGACTTCTTACAATATTCCATTTTCTATTGAACTCATGCCTGAATCAAAAGGTTATTACTCAATGGAAACATACTTAGACACCTTAAGAAGTAATGAAAAAAAGAGTGCGTCTTTTTACATAAAAAGAATGAAGAAACCCATTGAAATTTCAGAGTGGGGTGTACTTACGCCGGAAATAAGACTCAGACTTATTTACGAGCAAGGGTCAAAAACAGATACAATCATAGGAAAGCCCATTAATTATTGGCCTGATACCGATTCGGAATAGTAATTTGCATTGGTGAATACTTAAACCCCGACGTGGTTTTTGTCGCCTGGGGGGGTGCCAAACAAGAATTGTTAATGTAGGAAATGCAAGCAATACATTCGGCAATTTATCAGAAGCCGGTGGAGTGTTCTCTAAATACCATATCAAATAACTTCAATTTCATTCATTAATTTTAACAGGAACTCAATTTTATCTTTTTCTGCAAACATTTTTGGGTTAACGTCAAATTTTTTCCCAATTACTGTTAGATGTCGCTAAAAACGATGGCCAACCTGCCCTGATGACCTGCTCTCCTCGCTGATGCTGATTTTCCACATCGGGTTGGTTCACTTCATAATTCGGGTTGGGTTAATATATAAATCGATTTTTAGGGGCATTTAAACGTTTGGGGTGCCGGCCGGGGTACTACCATAATGTTACTTTTTCCCATCAACCCAAAAGTTGAATTGATCCAGTTGAATCGCTCCAGAACAAGTCGATAAATAAAAAAAACCGCAGAAGAACTGCGGTTTTAATGCATCGAATTCACAATTCACATAGTATGTCTGTTTTCAAAAAAAGTTAGTTCAACAAATGAGTGTACCCGTCGTTTAATAAATCGGGCAGGTAACTTGCAATTAATCCCAGTGCTTTTTTATCATCGGGTTTGTTTGGAGTTAATATCTGCTGCCTGCACATCTCCCCCTTGTTTAGTACTGCTTTATTAATCTTACGGGGTACATTTTGCCACGATTTCCGAACCATTTTTACACCAAATCCTTTTGCCGAACAGGCATAACTCACTTCGAAAAACTCCGAACGAACAATATATTCGGCTCCTTCAATTGTTTTCCGTTTTAGTATTGTAACAGGAATTTCGTTATTACTATAACTCAATTTCCAAATACCCTGAACATTTTTCCCCACATATAAGTTCAATAGTTCGTTAAAAACACACATAAAATGCTGAAAATCAGCAAAATAAAGTATTAAAAAATTAGGTTAAATCCCTGATAATCAGTATCTTAATACATTTTTACCACAATCTGTATTGATATGATTACCAAGGGATATAAATC
>WGCT01000533.1 GCA_015493625.1 Draconibacterium sp.
AATATTAGACTATAACTAAAAATAAATTAACAAAATTATGAAAACTATTTTTTTATTCTTACTAATTCTTTTTTATTCAGGAGTATTACATGCTTCAGATTATTATGTTTCTTCTAAAAATGGAGATGACGCTAATTCAGGTGCTTTGTCCACACCTTTTAAAACTATTCAGAAAGCAGTGGATATTGCGACTGCCGGGGACATTATTTATGTTATGGCGGGAGAATACCGGGAAACAGTAATTCCCGAAAGTTCAATTACCATAAAGGCCTATCAGCAAGAGATCGCTGAAATAAAAGGTACAGATTTAATATCTGGTTGGTCAGCTTTTAAAGATGGAATTTATAAGGCTTACGCTCCAGACTCTGTTTTTCAGGTTTTTGTAAATAATAAACTGGCAAAGATCGCAAGATATCCAAATGCGACTAGTAACAATATGCTTACAGTAGCGGACTGGAGTAATGCAAAAGCTTCTTCTTTTGGCAAAGCCACGTTTACAGGGATGAACGTCCCAACTGGTTATTGGAATGGAGGATATGCTAAAATGTGGGTTGGCCATAAATGGGTGCAACAAGTGGGGCGGATCAGTAGCTCGGGGGGTAACTCCATTACATGTAATGTTTCATCCAGACCTTGGAACACCGATACTAGTCCGGCATATTTGGGTAACGGGAAAGGAGCAATTTACATGCATTTACATGCACTTGATGCGGTAGATGAATGGCATTGGCAAAACGACACACTATATTATATGCCAAGCCCAGGTGTAGACCCCAATACTTTGAAAATAGAAGGTAGAACACGCTACTGGGGTATTGAAGGTACTGATAAATCGGATATAACCATAAAAAACCTTCATTTTGTAGCCTCATCTGTATTATTTATGAGATCAAATAATATTGTGCTTGATGGAGGTAGTGTTTGGTATCCTGCCCCATTTTTCTATTTTAGTGGTGGTTTTAATAGAGGTGGTAATAATCCGGATGATAAGTGGACTGGTAAAGGTGTATATATTTCAGGCAACAACAATACAATAAAGAATGTGTACGTAGCACATTCCTGGGGAGATGGTATTGGATCGACCGGTACAAATAGTACAATCCAGAATTGTTTGATAGAAGATGTTAACTGGGCAGGCACTGCTGCTGCGGGAATAGCTGTTACCGGGAGCAATCATCACATCCTCGATAATACGGTAAGGAAAGCTTCACGTTGCTTAATTACTCACCGGATATCTCCAAACACTGAAATCCTTCGTAACAATCTTTACAATTATGGTTTAGTCATGAAGGATTTGGGTGCTACTTATACGTACAAAAGCGATGGAAAAGGTTCTTCAATAGCTTATAACTGGGTACATGACAACCATGCGAAGGGGGGGTCACAAATGGGAATATACCTTGATGAGAATTCTTCAAATTTCATTGTTCATCACAACGTCATTTGGAATACTTTAATTGCTATTCAAACAAATATGACTGCCACAAATCATAAGATTTACAACAATACAGTTTGGAATTGCAGAACGACTATAGGAAAATATGGCAAGCCAGGGACTTCGATTATAAATCAGGATGTCAGGAATAATTTGTCAAAAAAAAGCTGGAATGTCTATACAACAAAATCGAATAATTTGGTTGTGTCAGACCCAAAATTTACCGATGCTGCAAATTTCGATTTTACCTTGAGCAATAATTCGCCTGCTATTGACTATGGTAAACAACTCGCTGGAATTACAGATGGTTTTTTAGGAGCTGCACCCGATGCCGGTGCATATGAATATGGTGCCAAATGGGCAGATCCAGGGTCAAATGTAACTGCACCGGATTTACCAAGTACTTCTGATGTTCCTGATGGTAGTGGGGACATTAATGAAATTGAAGATGCATATGTACGAGATGGTTCTTTTGCCGGCAATAATTTTGGGAAGGAGGAGATTTTGTTGGTAAAAACATCTCATACCACGAGTTATAGTAGAAGGAGTTACCTGAAGTTTGATTTATCGGCTTATACTGCGAAGACTGTAAAATCTGCAGTTTTGCGACTTTATGTAAAAAAAACAAATGCCTCTCCTGTGGTAAATGTTAGTGTTTCAGGGCTTTCCAATGACAGTTGGACAGAGACCGGTATCACATGGAATAACCAACCGAAAGCAACCGGTGAGGTAACTATCGGGACAATAAGCGTGTCGGATATAGGGGTGCATAGTATCGATGTGACAGATTTTATCCAAAGTCAATTGTCGGATACTCACGCAACTTTTTGTTTGAAAGACCTTGAGGCTAAAGATAAATTCGTTATTTTTTATTCAAGCGAATCCTCAAGTAATAAGCCTGAGTTAATCATTAAAACAGAAGATAATATATCCCTGCCTGCTGCTCCTGATAGCCTGCTTGCAACCGCGACATCAGCTAGCCAGGTTAATTTGTCGTGGGCAGACAACTCAGATAACGAAACAGGTTTTGAGGTACAGCGCTCACTTAACGGTACTAGTGGCTGGGCTAAGATAACCACTACTGCGGCCAATGCCACAAGTTTTTCTAATACAGGTTTGTCAGTCTCTACCCGGTATTATTACCAGGTATTAGCAACAAATGCAACCGGCAATTCCGGTTATAGCAATATTGCTAATGCTACTACTTTAGAAGCCCCTGTTGCTCCTGCTGCCCCAAGCAATCTGGTTGCAACAGCAATATCCGAAACCCGGATTGATTTATCGTGGAGTGATAATTCCGACAATGAGAGTGGCTTTGTTGTTAAGCGTTCACTTGATGGAACAAGTGGCTGGGCTAAGATAGCCACTACTGCGGCCAATGCCACAAGTTTTTCCAACACCGGATTGTCTGCATCTACCCAATATTATTACAAGGTGCGTGCAAAAAATACAACAGGCAATTCTGGTTATAGCAATATTGCAAATGCCGTGACACAAGGTAATGGATGTACAGCACCTGCATGGAGTTCAACTAAAACATATGCTGTACGAGGAATTCATGTTTCTCATAACGGTCATTTATGGGTTTCCAGATATTGGACGTTAGGAGATGAACCTGGTACACAAAACCAGTGGGGAGCATGGAAAGATCTGGGTGTATGTGGAACAAAATCTGCACGGCTTAGCACATCTACTGAACCTGAGGAGCAGGAAAGAAATAATGAAATTGATGTTTATCCTAATCCTTTTAGTAAAAGTGTCAAGATTAGCTTCTGCCTTTCTGGCGAAAGCAATGTGGATTTAACGGTACATAACAGTTCCGGTCAGAGAATATGCAACTTACTAAATGGCAAACTTAAGGCAGGTATGCATGTCGTGCGTTTTGACGGAGCCGGACTGCCTGCCGGAATATATATTTATAAAATAGTAATGAATAATAGAATACAAACCGGGAAAATTATGAAAAAATAGTTCCGATGTTATTATAAATTAGAGATTTACCTTAATTAAGGGTGGATCTCTAATTTGAAATATAGCTTTTGTTAGAATACAGGAG